>JAKVCY010000201.1 GCA_022448425.1 Thalassotalea sp.
AAACCGCAGCAGATCCTTTAAAACCAAACGGTGTAACATACCTAAGACTTGACGCTCTAGTGGCGTGAACGCTTTAGATGTTTCTATTTTTACAAGGTTTTGGTTCAAGCCTACCATTAGCTTAGAGAGCGGCAGAATAAAATACGGTAGTGCCGAGGTCATGTGACCGATAAAGCTTGGGCTAGAAGTGTGTACAGAGCGAGACACCAACTTATCGAGTAAGTGGTGCATATGATCAGATACAAAGGACGGCTCTTCAGGAATTACCGCGCCAGCAAAATCCTTCTCAATGTCTGAAAGTGCTTGTTCCGTAGCAACAATATGATTCCCTAGGAAGCCTGCGAGATTTTCCGAGATCTCTTTTTCCACTCGACCAAGTGTCGAGTCTGGTGCTTCTGGAATTGTAAAAATACGATGTAGCGATTCAAGAGAAACCTCTGCTGCGCGCTTACCTACTGCCATACGTTACCGTTATTCTATGAGTAAACTTCTTGTAAAAATCGAATGCGGCAGTTTAATCAATAATTACGGAAAAGTCTTGCACCTTTATCGCATAGTAACGCCATACTTAACATAAACTTGTCATATAAAGATGACACGATCGTGTATTTTTGCTGCAAATGGGGGTATGCCGGATAAGTTTAAACACTATAGTGCTATGTCATTCGAATCAGTTTTTCACCTAGCAAACAACATGCTACCCAAATATTTAAACTACAGTGTAATGAAAATGATCGACGCTTCTACGATAGCAATTGCACTAAATGCGATGGTTAATACATTCTTTTTAACATTGTGGTTCATAAACATTCCTGTTAGTCATTTTCTTCAATATGCTTATTGACTAACAATATTTAGACCACTTTAATATCTCGCTGTTTTAAAAGAACTTTTTAGAAAACCAAATAAATAAAAAGTGATGTATTTAGTAAAATACACCACTTTTTATCGTAATTCGCGCATGTGTTGTGAGAAATTAACCGTCAATCTCTAATTGCCAGCAAGCTTGACCGCTGTTAATAAACTTAGCTTCAAATGGTGTAAAAGGCACTTGGTTTTCCGATAAAGCAACGTCGGAAATAGTCCCTTTTCTGCCAGCAATTTCAGCAGCCAACTGAAATTCCTCAAGATAAAGTCGCCAATTGCTACGCAGGGTGATCGTTTTGCCGATCTTAATAATACTCGGGAAAACCGCAGCGCCATGCCATCGACGCTGTAAGTGCTTTGATTTAGGCCATGGATTTGGATAGAGAATATAGTGTTTTGATACTGGCCAGTTCGCTTGTTCTACTAATCGATAAAAGTCGTTTAGGTTTGCTCTGACAATCTCGTAATTACTCACACCAGCAAGATCGACAGGAAAGTGTTCTTCGACATTGCGAGTAATGCGGTTAGCCGATTTATCAACGCCAATGACTAATGCATTAGGGTTGTTTTTCGCCAATAACCGCGTACTTTGCCCAACCCCGCAGCAAGCATCGAGAATAACCGCTCCTTGCCAGGCTTTAACTTTCGCATCTAAAGCCTCAAATACGGCTAGCGTATGTGCTTGATAAGGTTTATCAAACGAGTGTTTAAGATGCTTTTCAACGACAGAGACCAAGTTTTCATGGGTTCCATCTTGGTTGGTCACTATCGCTTTTGAATCGCCTTGACTGTCATTTGCTTGATCTTGACGGCCTTGTTCATTAACTTGCTTTACCATCTTAACTTCTAAGCCCAATACCTTTTCGAATCAAGTACATCGCTGTCGCCCAAAGGCCAACAATAAACACACCCAAGACTGTAAAAGCGACCGTTAGGCTGATGTCAGAAATACCTAAAAAGCCAAATCTAAACGCGTTAACCATGTAAACGATCGGATTGAGTTGTGATACGCCCTGCCAAAAATCTGGTAGCAAACTAATTGAATAGAATACGCCACCTAAGTAGGTCAATGGGGTTAATACAAAGGTAGGAATAATCGATATATCGTCAAAGCTGCCGGCGAATACAGCATTGATTAATCCGCCAAGTGCGAAGACCGCGGAAGTTAAGCTCACAGTAAGCAGAATAACCCAAATGTTATGAATTTGAATGTCAGTAAAGAACAGCGCAATAACGGTAACGATCGCACCAACTAAAATACCACGTGCCATACCGCCACCAACATAACCAGCAACAATCACCCAATTGGGTACCGGTGCGACCAGCATTTCTTCTACATTCCGTTGCCACTTAGCACTAAAGAAGGAAGACGCTACATTAGAGTACGAGTTGGTGATAACGCTCATCATAATCAAGCCGGGTACGATAAACGACATGTAGTCAAAACCGCCCATTTCGCCAATACGGCTGCCGATTAACGAGCCAAAAATAACAAAATACAAACTAATAGTAATCGCTGGTGGAACAAGTGTTTGCACCCAGATACGCATAAAGCGATGCACCTCCTTGTGCATGATACTTTTTAACGCAATTAGATTAATGGTCGACATCTTATTTCCCCTCTACGCTTGTGCTTTTTTATCGTTTACCAGGCGAACGAAGAGTTCTTCAAGGCGATTAGATTTGTTGCGCATACTCAGTACTTGCACCCCTTGTTCAGATAATTGATTGAAGACGCCATTGAGCCCTTGCGCTTTTTTCACATCAACTTCTAACGTGTGATCATCAATCAAGCGATAGTCAAACCCTTCAAGCGAGGGCTTAATGCTATTGTTAGGTAAATCAAGAACGAAAGTTTCGATATCCAAGGTAGCCAAAAGTTGTTTCATACTGGTGTTTTCAACAATTGTACCGCTATCGATAATGGCAATATTGCGACACAGCATTTCCGCTTCTTCAAGGTAATGCGTTGTTAGGATAATGGTGATACCTTCTTGGTTCAGCTCTCGCAGAAACTCCCACATCGAACGACGTAGTTCAATATCAACGCCGGCGGTAGGTTCATCTAAAATTAGAACTTTCGGCTCGTGCATTAATGCGCGAGCGATCATCAAGCGGCGCTTCATACCACCGGATAACATGCGAGCTGCGTTGTCTCGTTTTTCCCATAAATCCAATTGTTTAAGGTATTTTTCTGCTCGCTTGTGTGCGATTGAGCGTTCAACGCCATAGTAACCTGCTTGGTTAACGAGAATGCGTGTTAAGCTTTCAAACTGGTTGAAGTTAAATTCTTGAGGCACGAGCCCAATGAAGCTTTTTGCGGTTTCTAACTCTTTGTCAATGTCATGACCAAAGACTTTCACCGAGCCAGAAGTTTTGTTGACTAACGAAGTAATCACACCAATCGTAGTTGACTTACCGGCACCATTGGGGCCCAACAATGCAAAAAAATCGCCTTGTTGAACTTGCAAGTCTATACCTTTGAGTGCGTGAAAATCACCTTTGTATATTTTCTGAAGATTACTGATTTCTAAAGCGAGAACCATGAACGCAAACCTTTGTGATATCAAGACTATAATTATGTGGGCAAAGTCCTCAAATTCAATAGCCGTTTTTGATATCTAAATAACCCAAGTTCAGGTTAAATAGATTTGCGCCCTACACTAGCGATGACTTCCTCAAAGTTCTTTAAACGGTAATCGACAACCTTATTTTTAAACTTGATGAATTCTATGCGAGGGCTCTCCGTTGCAAGTTCTTCAAGCTGCTTTGAGGTTAAATTCGGTGATGTGATATACTCAAAGAGTGGGGTGCTCAATATTTTAAGCTCAACCTGACAGAATTGGTTGCTTGCGGCGCTTAATGAATATTTGCGATAAAACTCCAAACTATTCGCAAGGCTAACCTCTTCATTCCATTTAAATTTGCGGCATGGTACGTCGCCTCTTCTGGTTTCGCACCTCCCCTCGGGAAACTTACTCGCCAGAATAGCTTGTCCATAAAGAGAGAAGTCTGACGAGTTCAATTAGAGGTTGTTCATAGTGATAGTAGTTCTCAAGGTAGTCTTTTAGCCGATACGTAACGATATCAAGTTTAGCGCACGCTTCCTGATCTTCCGGTTAAATAAACTGTGCTAGGTAACTATCTGATAAATTATCGGGTTGGTAGGCGGTTGGTTCATCAAATTGATTAAAAAAGTCGTTAATGTCCTGAACACTCGGATTAAAAAATATCCCCACACCAATAAAGATTATGCCCAAAACAAAGCTAACGCCGAGCAACATACTTTTCATCGAAACTTCCCTATCTTCGACTTAAAAACTGAACAAGTCGCAATAACTTACCTGTAATTACTCCCTTATTCAATAGTTTAAAATTTAACCAGAGATTTTATACGAATTCCCCTTGGCTAATTCAAGCAAGTTTTGACTATGGCCTGATTGTAAGCGGTCATAAACGCAATTTTTTGCTTACGTTGCTCTGCTTCCTGCTCATTACGGATAACATCGCTTACACCTTGCATGTATTTATAGCCGCAACGTTCTTCAATGACGGCTGGGTCATATTGCTCAGCCCCAGGAATAGTAACTCGTCTCCCAGCGGTAACATATAAACGAGTGTCCTGCTCTGCTCGCGCTTTATCAATAGCAGCATGCAACTCAATCTTTAAGGTCTGTTCGACACCTACTGGCAAATTTTCCTTAGCGGTGTCGTCATTAGTAGAAGACGATGTTTCTTGTGAACAAGCCGATAACAGCCCTAACGCTATAAGAGCCGTAGCCAAACTATTAAGCACCTGATTATTGGTAGGAAACGAGCTAAACCGCCTAACTCCAAATACAGCTAAAAGGGCAACCAATAGCGTACCAAAGCTGCCACCACCAGATGAGGACCCACTATTGCCAGCACCGTTATCTCCACCGTCGCCGCCAGTACCAGAGCCACTTCCCCCTGAGCCACCACCCGAAGAGCTTGCTTGTACTGTAATGGTAAGTTGTCCAGTTGCTTGACCACCATCATCATCAGAGACGATATAGGTAACAGTATCTTGCCCAGAGAATGATGCATCCGATTGATATTGAATTTGATTGTCAACAATTTGCACGCTACCCGTACCGTTGTAATCAAATGAATCCAGCGTTAATACCGCACTTTCAATATCACTATCATTTGCGACAACATCCACCAATTCTGCATCTACTCCCTGCGTTACTGTCAGTTGGTCATTAACAGCAACAGGTAGATCATTCACCGAATTCACTGTAATTAGTGCATTAAATACCGAACTTTGTTGACCGTTTACAACCGCTCGAATAGGTACATTGAGCGTTCCAAAGTAGTTGCTTGATGGGCTTACTTGAAGGTCTGAAACGGTATAATTGTCACCAGCAGCAACCTCCAGTTCATCTGGCTCTGCACCATCAAAAATAAAAAGATCGCTAGAGAGTGTTATAGATTCATCTTCATTGATTGTAATTGCTTGCTGACCAGTAATGGCGATGTAATTGATGTCGACAGAAAAATTATTAGGACTAATGGCAAAAAACACATTATCTCGACAAGCAACTTTGATTCTTGCTTGAGCTACTGATTCATTAGGTAATATGACAGTTTCCTCGCCGTCATTGCTAGTCGCCTCTGCCAACATGGTAGGGAAACTGTTGCCGCCATCGGTAGATAAGCTGATATCCACTTGGCTACAACTTATTGGACTAACATGTGTGTTGGCTAAATTCCAAGAGACTTGCTGCTCTCTTGTTTGCCAAGTTTCACCACCTACAGGACTACTAAGTGCAAACGCTTCTCCTGTATCTACAACAGTTACCTGCATTTCGTCATAGTTGACACCACCTTCATTATCGCGCGCAATAAAACGGAAATTGAGTTCACGATTCGTTGTCGGATAAGTCTCACCATAAGTAAGGTTTCCTGACAGGATATCTGTTAACTGTGGGAAGGTACGGCTGGTAGAGTCTGTGCGAGGGAAAACACGGAAAAGGGGCCCATCACCAAAATCCGTATTGTCGTCACTAGGAGAATTAGACGCTATTCCCAAATCAAACTGTTGCCACTCATAACTTAATGTATCGCCATCAAGATCAGAAGCCGTACCATTGAGCGTGAAAGGCGTTTGTGCTGGAATTGTATAGTTACTGCCAGCATCTACTGCTGGAATTCGATTAGTTGCCGCTGCTACCGTACCGCATGAACGAGCAGCCATAACATCGTTCATCTCATCAAGAGAGTGGCTGTGAAATTGATCGATACCCGCGTTAGCAATATTTTGGCTGCCGCAAATTCCAGCATAAGCCATAATGGTATTACCACCGCCTGGTTCATAAGCAGCACTACTCGCGCGACTAGCACCACACGCACCAGAAGTACCATTAAATGTGTGCTCAGCACCTAATTGATGACCAATTTCATGGGATACATAATCAACCCAGAAAGCATCACCGACAGGACTATTCAAGCCAGTAACGCCGTTTGCTTTGAAAGTATCTTGGCAGAGCGCTCCTAATACAGCCATACCACCTGCACCAGTGGTTACCACGTGTCCGATATCATAGTTTTCAACGCCAATTCGGTTGTTAATTTGCGTCGTATTTACAGCACCGTCACTGTCATTGTTGTCGTATGGGTCAGTGGCTGCATCGGTAAAAATAATTAAATCGTTGTTATCAACTAACTCGAGCTGTATTGCCAACTCTGTCAGGAATACTTGGTTCAAACGGTTAACCATGGTTACTATCGCTGCTAAACCAGACTGAACTGTCCCACCGTGAAATTGCGTGTATTCAGCAGTAGCTGCAACCGCGAATCGATACGTTGTGACAGCTTGGTCTGCATTATCTAGTTCCGCTTTTTGTGCTAATGGTGCTAAACCTTTATTAGCAAGACCGAGGCGCGTAATCGTGTCATTAAATATGGGAGTATCGACATCTTGTTTGTAATAGCTCAGATACGTTTCGTTTTGGCCAACAGCGATCGGGTCAATGTAGACAAGCTGATTTCCATTGTTAAAAACACCATTGAAGCCATTTTCAGAGATATCAAAACGGCCACGATTATTTAGAAATTCAGAGTTATTAGCAGTACCACCGACTTGATACCCAGTATACGTAACAATACCAGGGAATTTAGCTGCTAGCTTAGGAGACATTACTTTCGATTCAGATAATCGAAAAACCGCGAATTCACCACTCGGCAATGGTAAAGAAACGTCCACCCAGCCGTTTTGGGGTGTAATATTCTTCGCTAATACGTTACTGGAATTGTCTAAATCATCTTTGAGGGAAGACTTTTTACTTAACAGCGTTTGATACAAATCATCAAACGCCAAAGCGACCTGATAGCCTTTGCTGACACGAAGCATTGAGGTTGTCGTGTGGTCACTAATATTCTCAATATCATTAGTGGATTTGCTTGCTAGGTTATTACTTAGTGGCTTGTTCTCTGCGTTCGACCAATAGTGAAGTACCTTATCTGATAAATCTCGCGTTAAATCTGAGTTTGTCCCACTGTTGGAAGCGGCATAAACATCTTGAGCATAAAAAGAAAGAAAAATGCTACCAAATAACGCTAACAACAAGGACTTTGTAATTAATGACATATGAGAACTCACTCTGAAAGGGTTGCACCCAAAAAGGGTTGCACCAAAGCAAACTAAAATGTTGCTACTAGCCTAGCTCATCATTCGATTTATGTCTCTAAATTATTACTTGTGGAGCGCTTATTTTTGAGCTTTCTAATAGATGCAAAAAAGCCCGCAAGTGCCTGTCTTTAAATCTGTAACTTTCTGATAATGAGCTATCAGCTCCAAATTACATTGTTAATACGGATTACTTACCTGCGCGCGAAACGTATTCGCCGCTTCGTGTATCAACTTTAACAACTTCACCAATTTGCACGAAAAGAGGAACACGTACTACAGCACCTGTGCTTAAAGTCGCTGGCTTACCACCAGTACCTGCAGTATCACCCTTTAGGCCTGGGTCTGTTTCAGTAATTTCCAACTCAACGAAGTTAGGCGGTGTTACCGCAATTGGATTACCATTCCAGAAAGTGATCGTACACAGGTCACCTTCTACTAACCATTTCGCCGTGTCGCCAATCGCTTTTTCGTCTGCAGCAACTTGCTCAAAAGTTTCATTATTCATAAAATGCCAAAATTCACCGTCGGCATATAAATAACCTAAATCTGAATCCATTACGTCAGCGCCTTCAACCGATTCGCCTGACTTAAATGTTTTCTCTAATACTTTACCAGAGATTAGTTTACGAATTTTTACACGGTTAAATGCTTGGCCTTTACCTGGTTTAACAATTTCGTTTTCTAAAATGTTACAAGGTTCGCCGTCTATCATTAATTTAAGACCAGCTTTAAATTGGTTTGTACTAAAAGAAGCCATAATTACTCGCTTTACTTTCGAGAGATTGAAATAACAAATGCCGCAGATAATAACCCAAATCGAACCACAATTGCACACTTCTTGGCAAAAAGAGTTAGCTGATGTGGTAACAGACCCTCTGAAATTGCTGCAGAATCTCGAAATTGATCCCGAAAGCTACCAAACGCATTTTTCAGCGCGGAAACTATTCCCTGTCCGCGTACCCAAGCCATACCTAAAGCGCATTAAAAAAGGGGACTTTAATGACCCTTTGTTAAGACAAGTAATGCCATTAAGTGATGAGTTCACTGAGGTGCTAGGGTTCAATGCAGATCCGCTCGAAGAACACGATACGGTTGCAGAAGGCTTGCTTCACAAATACAAACATCGTGTATTGATGATTGTCAAAGCTGGTTGTGCTGTCAATTGCAGGTACTGCTTCAGACGTCACTTTCCCTATCAAGACAACAGCCCAAATAAACAGCGATGGCAAGAAGCGCTTAACTATATTGCCGCGCACCAAGAAATAAATGAGGTCATCTTTAGCGGTGGAGACCCCATGATGGCTAGTGATGCACACCTAATTTGGCTAGTAAACCAACTTGCAGCTATCCCGCATCTGAAGAGATTGAGAATTCACACACGTTTACCAGTTGTTATCCCACAACGTATTACCGATGAGTTTGTTCAATTGCTAGCTACCACCCGTCTTAAACCAACGATCGTATTTCATATAAATCACGCTAATGAAATCGACGAAGAGGTCGTCGCGATGGCGAACAAGCTTCGCAATAAACATATTCCAATGTTTAACCAAAGTGTCTTACTCAAAAACGTCAACGATACACCTGAAGTACTTGCCCTACTGAGCGAGGCTTTATTCGACGCAGGTATCCAACCGTACTACCTGCACTTACTCGATAAAGTCCAAGGGGCTGCGCATTTTGATTTAACAGAAACTGAAGCAAGGCAAATTGTTCAGCAACTAATGGCTATTTTGCCAGGTTTTTTGATGCCTAAGCTCGTACGTGAAATTGCTGGGGAAGCTAACAAAACCCCTATAAATTTGGCATAATACCGCTATTCAAACTTAAGAAAGAAACTCATGTCTGAAGCCGTTAACCAACAACTTATCGATAATATTTCTATCATCTTAAAAAAATCACTTTCTGCTGATGCAACTCTGGCTGCACTACGAGAAGAAAAGAAGGCCGGTTTTGCCGCAATTTTTAAGCAAGATGCAGGCTTTAAATGTACAGCTAACACTTTTCAGCCATACGTAGAAGAAATCGCAGATGACCTACTAATCTGGCAGAAAACCCCAAATGAGACAAATTTGATCCCATTGGTGAAAAAAATTGAACAGCTATTTACTGTGCTGAATAATTTTGAGAATTCATACACAGATTAGCACTTGTTTAATCGGTGCAATCTCGAAGCTACCGTTTACTAACGTTTAAAAGATAAAAAGAAGGCTGCAATTGCAGCCTTCTTTCAAGTGGAGTAGATTTAACGCCCTCTTTGAAAATAAAGCGACTTCATATCTATCTCATTACTTTGTCGGTAAGTAAGACTTGAATGTCGACTTGAACCAATCATCCAACATGCGTTTTTCATAGCCTAATGATTGGTTGCTGTAGCGCGATCTGACATGACTTAAAAAATTCATATCTTTTAGCTCAACTTCTGCTGATTGCAGCATTTGTTTTTGACCGTCTAAAAGCTCGTATTCAAAATCGATACTTGGAATAAAGATCTGTCTTACAATACGAATAGGCTGAGTGCGACCAAACTCTACATTACCAGCCAAATCAAGATCAGTGACTTTCAGTACTAATTCATAGTCAGCAGGCAACTGCTCTGCCAACTCACTGAAGTGCTCTTCTAGTGATGTAAGTGTGCGCTCTCGGAATCGTTTTTTCGATTCATTAGCTGGTTTTACATCTCTAAATTTCTCTGGCTCTTGCCAGTCAACGCTGACAGTACCTGCTTGAGTTAGTGCAGGTAAACATAAGGTTGCGGCAAGTAAACCGCCTAATAATCTTAATTTCATCTCGAAACTCCAATTGCCAGTACAACTACTTTTCAGTGTTACTTTCTTTCAGATTAGCCAATAACTCTTTATTAAACCAGTGGCTAAGTAAATTCTTCTCATATGGAAACGCCCGATGGCCTAGTTGGCTATTGGTATTCATCATAAACGCCTTACCTTTAGCCTTAGTCTCTCGCTTATCCACAACTTGCCCTTTGTCATCCGTAAGTGTGTAACTAAACGACATATTCGGATAAAACGTGCCTTTTATCACTCGAATTTCTTGGCCATTTATGAACGTTATTCTACCTGCGAGATCGACATTGTCGACATCCATCGTGAGTTTGTATCCATGAGGTAACTGTTCAGCAAGTTTGTTGAGGTGATTGCTCATTTCCTTGAAAAAACGTTGTTGAAACTTACTTTTTGCCTCATTTGCCGCTCGGAGATCTCGATATTTTTCAACATTACTCCAGCTAACCTCTACATGCATTGACGCAGAGCTTGCAAAAGTGATTAGCAACGACGGTAAAATTAAGGATATCGCTAGTAGTCTCTTCATAAGATCTATTCCTCGCCAGCGTGTTATCAACGGTAAATATTTCATTTTATATTCATAACCTGAATTAACTACAAATTATGACCATAAAAAAAGCTGCAAGTTCGGCAGCTTTCTTAAAAAAGATATTACAAAATGTAAAGCAGTGAACTATGACCAATCTCTTGGTAAAAACGTGAAATCGAACCATTCTTCAAGCATTTGTTGCTCATAATTCAAAAACGTCTGTTCTAACCCTTGTGATTCGTCCAAAAAATCGACCTTTTTGAGAAGCGTGCCACCAGCTTTGACAATACTTTCTGAGATTAATTGCTCACCGTCGAAGTTTTGCGAAACCAGTTTATAATTAAATTTGATTTTCGGGTATTCTTCACTAGTAATTTCACGACGCTTTTCGCCTTCATTTTCGATTACCACGCCTGCAAGGTCTAAGTCGTAAACTTTTACTCTAAGTACTTGTTCATCAGGTAAGCCTGAAGCTAATGACGAAAGCTTGTCTTGAAGTGTCTCAAACACTTTGCGCTGAAATTCGTCTTGAGACGTCGCAGAATAGGCAATATCTTGATACTTTTCGCTATTAAGCCACTCAATTTCAACCTTTGCAGCTTGAATTGGCATTGTGAAAAAACTTGAAAGCACAATCAAAGCAAAAAGCGGTTTAGTAAAAAAAGGAAAGGCGCCTAACGCCTTACTCATAAATGTTTTCATAATCATTGTCTTTGTCTATCTATTTGACGCAATGTATTGGGATAGCACGCTGTCTACTATTCTAGATGCACGTTGTTCCCGTTGCACAGGGCTTAGCTCTTCATGTACAAAGCCTTGCACCGCACCACGCCAAATTCGTTGATGGCTTTCTATATCTTGAATATAGATAAGAAAGCTTCCTTTTTCCAAATCCTCAAGCACTGTTAAGCCAGGCGAAACACCAAACTGTTCATTGATCGTTTCATCGCTAAAATCCGCTTCCAACGCGAGTGCAAAGCCAACAACAAAGTCGCTGGCTTGAGCGCCAGAAGATAAGTGATAACCGGCATCGTTCAAGCGTTTTACTATTGCTCGCTCATACACTTCGTATACTTTCTCCAGCTCCTCTGTTCTGAGCTTTGCTGAATACAAATAAACTGGAGAAACAGTGAACTTGCTACCTTGTTCATACTGCTTTTCAATATCAGTAACGCTTGAGCTAGCCAACTGTTCTCTTTTAAGAGCGCTGTAGTCAGCTTCCGAATTTACTTGTACACAGCCTATTAAGGTCATTACTAAACAAGATGCGATTACACGAGTTATTACTTTCATTATTGATACCGATTGCGATGAATTTCACTCAGTATAGACTGTTAATTGTACCGACATGTTCCGTATAATTCACGTAAATATCGGAAATTACTGCTCAAAATATAGTAAAAAAGCCTATAGACAGAATATTATTTAAGCAATCTAGATTACACTCAGATAAATTTTGCAGTAGGAGAAACTAGTTATCACAGTAATTTTACGATAACGTTAAAACACTAAATACGTTATTTTTTCACCAGTTTGGAGAATTATATGTGCGGTAGAATCAATGTCATCGATGATCCTCTTTGCCAGCTTGTGAGCGACGTATTGGGTATCAACTTTGCTACTGAATCCAATCCAGATCTCTGCCCATCCCAAAAGGTTGCCACTATCATCCAGCCGGGCCACTTTCAGCAGTTAAACGCTGACTGGGGACTAAATACACACTGGCAATCTTCTTTATTGATTAATGCTAGAGCGGAACAAGTCGCCAGCAAACCCACTTTTAAGGATGCATTTGTCCATAGTCGATGCTTAGTCCCCTGCAGTGGGTGGTACGAATGGAAATCAATCACGACTGATAACAAAGCACAAAAACAAAAATATTTGTATAGTCATAGCGACAATGAACCTTTCTATATGGCCGGTATTTTGTTTAACCCTGAATCTCCTCAGCTTGTCACGTTAACAACTCAGGCAAGAGATCATTGCAACGACTATCATCACCGAATGCCAGTGCTCATTCCAAAAGAAGAAATCAGCGCATGGTTTGATACGCCATCGCATCAATTAGACGAACTGATGCACAACGGTACTACAACAACAATAAAAATCACTAAGGTAGCTTGATAACTGCTTTTCACCAGATATTCAGTCGCGATGCTTACTTAATCCTCCCCAACACATTAAAGACTGTTTATCAGCAACAAATTATCGATAAACGGCAATTTTTTATTGAGAAAAGTCAATTCTTTGTTATATTGTGTAGTAATTGACGTCCCGATAGTCCCTATTGAATTGTAACGAATGGATAAAATAATCAAAATTAGCAAACTAGCTAAATTACTTGTCTTGGCTGCTGGCACTATTCAAGCGTCAATATTTCTTTATTTTGCATTCGTGAACGCTAGCTCGACACTCACTAAACAAAGTTTCGGTGATAATAGTGTTAATTTATCTGCCATCCATGAGAAGTGGCTGAGCTATGCACAATTATTAGAGAACGCAGGTATCAATAGCTTTTGGATACTGGGTAGCTTCGATTTTGTAGTACAAATAGTCATTTTCATTTTTTTGTTTAAGCTTTTTAAGCTATATGAAAAGGGGATTATTTTTAGTACTCAAAACTGCAGGTACCTTCAATTTATTGGAACAACGATGCTAGCTTACGGTTTAGCGATGATCTTTCTTCCGTCTTTAACATCTGCATTCATTAACACTTTCTTCAGTTATCCCAAAATAGAAATCAATTACTATTTGGGCAGCAACGAAATCAGTCAATTAATATGGAGCTCTGTCATACTCGTAATTTCATGGGTAATGAAAGAAGCCTGCTTAATGAAAGAAGAACAAGGGTTGGTGATATAGTGTCGATCATTGTTAACCTCGATGTTGTACTTGCACAAAGGAAAATGAAACTCAAAGATCTTTCCGAAGAATTGGGTATCACAGTCTCTAATTTATCTGTGCTAAAAAGCGGAAAAGCGAAGGCAATTAGATTTACAACCTTAGACGCCCTTTGCGATGCGTTAGAATGCACACCTGGCGACATCCTTCAATATCAACCATCTAAACATACCGAAAAATAAACGACTCTCATAAGGACAAGATGACATGGAAAGTATTCTTTTTATCGTTGTGCTGTGCGGTATTTCATTTGTTTTCACCCATTTTTTTCAAATAAAGGTCCGAAAGAAAAAGCTGTTTACTAATAAGGTCATATTGCCTACCGAACGCAATATCAATTTGCCGCTGCGCAACTTGTCGACTTTATACAAAAAAAAGCCACTTACCGAAGAAAAGGATAAGCGCTTAGTAGACAACGCAATCCTTCTTATACAGGCTAACTTCTCCGACCCGTACTTTAATGGCGAAGCGTTAGCAAGCAAACTGAACACGAGCCAACGAAATCTTCAAAGAAAGTTTAAAGCCGTGAAACAATCTTCTCCCAGTAAAATTATTAGAGAGTTGCGCCTAGAGTTTGCGGTGTCTCAACTGAACGAAGGAAAAACGATTAAATCTGTCGTATTTGATAGTGGCTTTTCTTCCCAGTCATACTTCAACAAATGCTTTAAAGCCCGTTTCGGGTGCACCCCCTCGGAATTTCTCAATGAACGAAATGGTTAACACTGAGTTAGTAATACTCTTTCCTAATCAATAGACTTATCACTCACATTTTAATAGCGAATAAGCAATAAAATTGCGAGCTTAATGAGCGGAATGCTCTGATTTTAAAAGAACGTTCTACGCCACTTTGTGATTTCTTTCACGAAGCTGAGCTTATGTTGTGTCGTGATCAAAGGTGAATGATCGATAACCTCAAATTAAGGTACCTTTTCTTCTGTCTCACGAGTCATTAAAAGGCATTTATTTCCGACTAAGTTTAAGGCTAAAAGATAAATCCCCCCATTAAAAGCAAGCTTTATTGAAATTACTTAACACTATAAAGACATAGAGTAGCAATTCGTCGACAGACGTTATTTTTAAATGGCTTGTCGCGTATTTACTATTTTTCATTAGCTTCTCGAATGCCAACATAACTTCCATCGGAGCATCCTGGTTTCGATATATTTTTTAATAATTTAATTTTTAAAAGGAAGAGTCATCATGGCTATCGAAAATAATAAAGAAATTCAATTAGACACTTACTCAGTAGAAGAGCTTGAAGCTCGCTTCGAAATGGAAGCGATTGTAGACGACGGCGGCGCAGATGCAGATACTGACGGCAGCTGTGAATGTAAAATTACTTGGTAATTTGCAATCGTAGAGAGGCGTTATAGCGTCTCTCTTCACTCGCTACCCGTAAGGTAAAATCTCATGTATGTAGTACTGAACTCTTCGATACAAATTAGCGAATTTGAGCGTCCCCAGCCGGAGTCAACATCCGAAGCGACGAAATTTCTTATTCAATGCGGAGATTTAAATTACGTTGTATCAACACCTGTCAAAATACTTGTAGAAACGCTGTTAACCTCACAGAAGCTGAACATTCCTTTAGATAAAAGCTATCAAAGATTTAGCCAAAATAAAGCTTCACCAGAAGAGATTATGGCCCTAGCCAATAAACATATTCCCTCAACGTTGTTTTCTGGAGCTGAGGTTCCTGCGAGGAAAACACCATTTATTCTCAGTATAAATCTATTGCCTGAGAGAATTCTGAGCTATGCAGCACTGCCTCTTGCCTTACTGTTTAACAAATGGCTCGCGTTTGGTCTTGTATCGGTATTCATCGCAATTCATATCTGGCTTTTCCCAGCAATTTCTCAATCAGCGATAACTGGAATACCTACCGGCGACATACCAATATTTATAGCCTCAATGCTACTTAGCTACTTTATTCATGAATTGGGACATATATCGGCTTGCAGGCGTTTCAATTGTCCACATGGAGATATAGGCGTTGGAATTTACTTCATTTTCCCAGTGTTTTTTGCCGATGTTTCTAAAGCCTGGAGGCTCAACAGAATTGAACGCGCAACAGTAGACCTCGGCGGATTATATTTCCAAGCAATTCTACTTATCGCAATCGACTATTATGCATTCGCTAACCAAAGCAGCCTAGCTTACCTTCTATCGTGGACTATCACGTTCACAATGCTTCACACGCTAAATCCATTCTTTAAATTTGATGGCTATTGGTTACTCAGTGATTTGAGCGGGATTACTAACTTACATGAAAAAATGGCCAAAGCACTTCAAGCGGTTAAAAATAAATTGCTACACCAAACACCAATCGATATTCAAAACAACAAAACGTTATTACTGCTCATTCCCTATAGCTTATTAACCATAGCTTTCTTCTTGTATGTAGCGTCCTTCTTGCTTAAAAAACTGATTCAAACAACGGCTGAAATAGCGTCAATGTTGAAAGAGCTTCCCGTGAGTGGTTTTCTTAGCGCAGCTGAATACATTTTTTATCAAGGAGAGATATGGGTCTTCATAAAAGGAGTAGTTTGGATCGCATTGATTTTCACGTTATTGGTTTTCTATACAAAACGAATAGCTACCCTAATTTACCCAAAGGCTCAAGCGACAGGAAAATAACGCAATGAACTTTCTATCCAAACTTAAACAAAATAGACATGAAGCCAAACTGCTTGAATCTCAGAAACCTTACCTTGAACAGTTTTTTGTAGAAGCCAATTTAATTCCGACTCAAGCAGTACTCAAGTTATTGAGCAGCACAAAAAATTACGACAGAACAGAAACTGGTATTCAGCAACCATCGACTCTTCTAGATCTACCGTCGGATAAAAAAGGCCTGGTTCTTGTTTCGCCTTTTAGCCTTAATTTAATTACTTTCATTGAACAACTATATAGTGATCCCAGTATTTGTATTCATTTTATAAATGAAGGAATTGAGCAAATACCTTTTTTGCAACAGATTTGCAGACTTAAACGAGTATTTTCAATCTCCCACAAAGAAGCACTCAATCTTAGACAGGGCAATTCTAAGCAGTCACTTATGTTTATTTGTGTCCCTGAATTCCACCCAAAAAGCTTAAAGAGTGAATATAGAGTTATGATAAATGAACACCTGTGTAAGTTCTCATCATTTCCTTGGCTACTTAAGCACAAGCAGCAACTGCCCATTTACTATTTGGCTGATGATCAAAAGCTATCTTCGGCAAACCAGCCAACGACAACCTTTGAAAGTATGGCTTCCTACATTCAATCGTATCCAAGTCATATTTTCAGCTGGATCAGGCTGCATACGCACAGAGTAGAAGAGTTATCAAAATTATTTGTATCGCAAGCGAATCAACTTGAAGCACTCATTCGATATATACGACCACACCTTACGACCTTGGACTTGCAGCAGAGCCTAGACGCACTAGGCAAAAATAAATTGGCACTTCTATCGGAGAATTTGAGCTAATGGCACTTGGACCAATACAACAGGTAAAGATTGCTACAAAGAGCATCAAACGCTTACTTTTGGATACCGATACTGTAGAGCAAATTAGAGCTTCTTTAGCTCAAACGAGCTGTCAGCCCTCTATGAAGAAGTGCTATCAACACTTATCTTCTATGGAAAAAGCAGATCAATTCAATCAGTTCTGTTTGAGTCGTTCGAAAGCAGACTTACGTCAGTTTCTACAAAATAAAGTAACGGTTAATTCCCCTGATTATTGGCAGCAAGTCAGCAATTTTGATGGACCTGTCATCTTCGTAACTCCTCACTACGGGCCTTTTACAATAGGTTGTTTAAAGGCGGTTTTCGACATGGGAGAAAATAAAACAATAAATGCATTTTACGACTCACCCGAGAAAAACCCTACAACGGCGATTTATAAGGATGTACTGAATGCTCTTGGCGAAAATTTCAATCCTATATATAACGACAAGAGAGGTTTAGTCAGAGCTATTAAGTGCCTAAAAAATAAAGAAATTGTAACTATGATGCCGGATGTCTTTGACCTATCGGGTCAATCGATCTCTGTACCGTTTTTCGGTCATTTCACAACAGCAATGGCAGGTACAGCCTTTCTTGCGCTTAAAACCAATGCGTTAATCATGCAGGGCTATTGTGTTCCAACCAAATCAGGCGGTGTTCACTGCGTGTTGGAGCAACCATTTCAATATCAACAAACAACTGATTTTGAGCAGGATGTTTATCAACTAACTAGCCGCCTATTTTTATCGATGGAAAAGCAAATATCCGAAGCCCCTGAGCATTGGATATATCTGCGTCAGTTGCGCAATCGACTTGGATTGCCGCTTCCTCAAAGTGAAAACTTTAATGCCAGTAAGAACAAAATACTTGCCGTTGTTAAGAACCTAAACATGAATGCGAAGGAAATTGAAGATGCTTTGAATGCATTTTCCAATCATTAATAAGTAAGGAGAAGAAGTATGTTTCGTTTATTAATCTTAGTAATAGTTGCCGGCTTTTGTATGACAGGTAATGCCGCTGATAAAAAAGAGTTGGGCTTCAAACTTGATGTAACTGTTAAGGGATTCTTTTCGCCAGAAGTGACAACTGCAACGGTCAAGTCTGTTACTCCTGATTCACTGGCCGAGACATTGGGCGTTAGAGCGGGCCACAGGTTAATATCAATCGATGATTGTAAAATTCCGGGTTGTCCTGCTAGCGTAGCAAAAGACTACATATCCCAGGATATTGGCACTAAAGTTACTTTTGAATTTATTTCAGAAGCCGGAACCAATTATACAATTGCTATCCCCCTACAATAACCAACAAAAAACCCGCCGAAGCGGGTTTTATCCAAATGGTTTAGCACATTTTTGCGCAGAGTAAATTATCAGTAGTAAGGCTTAGTGAGCGTCGTTTAGTGCGCTACACGAGCGAAACTGTAACGCCGCTAATGACAATTTAATCAAGCTACATCATGCCGCCCATACAAGACTTATCCACTTGTTTTTATTGGAATAACTACATGGGAAAAAGTATTGACACCCCACTTTATACCCCTGCACATTTAGCACTTAAGTTAACCAGTTGAATTTTAATGAAATAATATTATTTCCTATCGTTTCAAGAAAATTCATTACTCTTAAATGCAACCCTGTTGGCCCATGAACACCAAAGGCTAAAAACTATTGAACAGCTTTCTTGATTCTTAGCTACCTGCATTTATTTCTACTCGATTGACCATTTTCATTATCTAGTTTTAATTCTGAAAATGCGTTCATTTAACTAAGGCTGAGATAATTGAACAAATTTATTTTGTGAGCATAAGAGTTTCAGTAATCAGCCTGTAACGGATATTCGTAGTAGCTATTGTTAATAAAAATGGATCAGTAATTGAATATAACGCGCATTACTCCAATTTTTAGAAGATATTATCTTCTGATTATGGGGGGGTGATGTAATGCTCAAAACTCCCATCATCAATCGCAGTTTCAAATCTCACACAACCTGAATGACTATTGTAACTATGCCAGTCGAAATTTGATTATCGACATACAGCATAATTCATTAAACAGACTCTATTTTAATCTACTCTTTTTCCTTTATAACAATTTTGTTTAATATTCTCAGCCACAGATAAATGGACGCCTTAATCTGAGACTTACCTAATAATAAACTCATCAGAAAACTGGTACCTACAAGGAACAATATGACTACAATCGATCTTTCAGGACAAACAATACTCATCACGGGGGCAGCTGGTAATGGTATTGCAGCTGGCATATGTAAAATATTGCATCAGAGTGGTGCAAAACTGATTATCAATGATTGTTTAGCAGAAAAAGTTGATGAAGTGGTAAATTTGTACCCTGGTTCTTTTGGCGTCGTTGCTGACATTAGTTCAGCCAATGCCATTGAAGGCATGTTTGCATATATAGATAAAAATGTCGGCAAAATCGATGGCTTAGTTAACAATGCCGGCGTCGGCCTAAATAAAAGAGCTCATCAAGCCTCGGTTGATGAATTTGATCGCCTTTACGACATTGATGTTCGAGGTTTATGGATGATGAGTAAGGCGTTTATTAATCAACTAATTAAACACAATAAAACCGGCAACATTATCAATGTATCGTCAGTACATAGTCATTCAACAACAGCTGGTTATGCTATTTATGCCAGTGCAAAAGCAGCGGTAGATTCCCTAACACGTGGTATGGCGATAGAAGTTGGTAAATTGGGCATAAGGGTTAATTCTATTGCGCCAGGATATGTCCATGCAGAGCAAAATTTTAAACTTATTGGCAAGTGGACTGAAGATCCCCAACAATGGATTAATAATCACGCCACGGACCAACAGGCACTACCTCATCAAATTGACAACATTGATGTTGGCTATTCAGTCGCTTTTTACCTGTCAAATTTAAGCCGCAGTATCACTGGCCAAACCATCATAATCGATAACGGTATGACGTCGATGCTTTATAACAACAAATTTTTTGCCCAGCAAAATGAAAAAAACTCACAAGGAGTCAGTGCATGAAAATAGTAAACATTACCGCATTTGAAGTGATAGTACCCGCCCACCCCGGAGTGATTAATAGTGAAGGCCTGAACAAGCCTTTGCATAAACTACCTGTGGGGGCAAAAGGTGGCTGGTCGGTGCAATTTGATCAAGTACCTAAACTTATCATTAAATTGACACTAGACAATGGCATAATTGGCTGGGGCGAATTATATCGCGCACATAATTGGCAAATGGTGGAAGACATTAGCCAGTTATTAATAGGTTTAGATTTACGAGATCTTAGCTTACAGAAACTACCGTTTGCTTTTTGTCGTGAATACGATGGCTTCGAATGTGCGATTTACGATGCATATGCTCGTAGCATTGGTGTCCGTGTGGTAGATCTGCTTGGTGGTCCAGTCAAAGAAAAAATAAAAGTAGGCGCTTGGTCAAGCCATCGTCATGTCGATGATATTGGGGAGCTAGTTAAAGGTTTTGCCAAGCAAGGTTACGATTGCGTTAAATTTAAATGCGATATGGATGATGATGTTGCGGCATGGGCTCGTGAAATTGACCAACATGCGCCTGGGATGAAAGTGATTCTTGATCCAAATGAGCGTTGGTTAACTTCAGCAGATGCCCGTATTCGTATCGATGAGTTACAAGCAGTAGGTAATGTTTTATGCCTTGAAGATCCTCTGCCGCGTTGGCAATTAAATGAGTACGAGCGCTTGCGTGGCTACGGTAACATTCCAATAGTATTGCATGTTTCTTTGCCCTATGTGCTACATGGCCAAAGTAAACAAGATGCTATTCAGGCGATCATAGCTCAAGGTGTAGATGGTTTTAATTTCAACTGTGGACTGGCTGATTTTCAACGTCTAGATCATGTTGCCAGCATAGCAGGATTACCTTGTTGGCATGGCTCTGAAATTGACTTAGGCATATTAGAAGCCATGTATCTTCACTCAGCAGCAGCGGCTGAATCTTGCACTTGGCCAAGTGATATTTTTGGCCGTATGATCCGTAGCCATGACTTACTGAAAAAACCTTTGTACATGACACCTCCTTATGCAGAATTACCGCAAGGTGATGGTTTGGGCATCGAAGTGGATGAAGAAATGATTGAACAATACAAAATTAAAGAGGTTACTTACCAATGAGCCAAACAACCTATAACAACCCCTTTTCGCCAGAAAATAGCGACCGTCACGCTATTTGGGAAATGTTAGTAAAGCGGGATATTCAAGCTTTTGTGCAGCAAAACTGGTCCATGGTCGCCGATGACTTTCTTGAACAAGGGTTTATGGGCATAGGCGCCCATAAATTAGATAATCCAGATTCATGGACTTTAGCCTACCCAACCTTAGCCGCTTATCGTGATGACTGGTTAAATCAAGCAAAAGTTTTTGCCCAAACCAATTGGGATTGCGATGCTGAACAAGCATTGCATGACATGACTAACATGAGAGACATAGAAATAGCAGGCAACTCGGCGCTACTGCATAAAAAGTTCGATGGTGAAATAGCCAAAAAAGACGGCAGCAAAACTCAGTTTAAATTTCAAACACTGTATCGCTGCCTTAAAGTAGAGGGGCAATGGAAAATTGCAGGCTTTACTGGTTACATGCCTTTTCCTATGGGTGAAAAATCGCCAGAAGAGTTACCAGGAAAATACTGCCCATCTGAGGCGACCCAACATGTGACGGCTGGACCTTATTCGCCAGTATTGCAAGTAAATCCAGGACAGTTAGTGGTGATCTCTGGGCAAGCAGCGATTGATCCAGCAGGTAATGTTATTGGCAAAAGCATTGAAGAGCAAACACGCTTAACCTTAGAAAATTGCAGTCAACAATTGCAATATGCAGGTTGTGAGTTGGCTGACGTGTTTAAAGTAAATGTCTATTTAGAAAACCTAGATGACTGGCCGCGTTTTAACGAAGTATATTTATCCTATATGCCTAAACCTTTACCCGTACGAACCGCAGTTCAAGCAGGGTTATTAATGGACTTAATTGTCGAAGTCGAAATGTGGGGGATCAAACGATGAAATGGGATATGTTAACTTCACCCGAGCTTGATGCCATAGATAGAAATACCCCTGTTATTTTACCTATTTCGGCAACAGAACAGCATGGTAAACACCTGCCATTAGCAACCGACCGTCTTATTGGTGAACACTTTTTACAAGTGCTTGATCAAGAAATAACTGAGGATATGCTGATTTTACCGTCAATTGGTATCGGTTATTCCGCACACCACCTTGATTTTGCTGGTACCTTGAGCGTATCCCACGACACCTTTATTCGCCAAGCAATCGATATTATTGACTGTGTTATAGGTCATGGTTTTCACAACATTGTCATTTTTAATAGCCATGGTGGTAATCAAGGCGTAGGCACTATGCTACTGGAAAATATCGGCCATGCAAATTCTGACTGCCAAATTGTTTTGGCAACCTGGTGGAAACTAGCACATCAGGAATTACTCAAGCTTAATGAAAGTGGTAAAGGGGGCACAGGACACGCTGGCGAATTTGAAACGTCATTATTGCAATACTTCGCCCCTGAAATGGTACGTGAACAAGTGATTGAAGACGGTGCACATATAGCCAGTTATCAGTGGAATGAAGGCGATATGCTCCATGGCACGCAAGCATCATTATACCGTTCACTCAAACAAACCACAGCCAATGGTGTGTTTGGTCGTGCAACGACTGCTTACGCCGACAAAGGTGAAGCTATTACCAAACTAATCACAGCACAACTAAAGAAAATTATCGAGGATTTGAAACAAAATGAAAAATAATACCCCGTGGAATAATGATAAAGAGCTTTTTGAGTTGGTTCGTCGCGAGCTTTTTACTGGTGTTGTCGGTGATGTAATGGATTCACTCGGTTATCAACATCAGTTTTTACCGCCTCAGGTTCGTGCGCTGCAACCAGAGAAGCTGTTAATTGGCCGAGCGATGACGGTTTTAGAAGCGGATGTATTTCATCATACTAATGGCAAGTCAGATCAACCGGTTATGGACCGTGCCTTTGGCGTAATGTTTGATGCACTTGATGATCTAAAAGAAGATGAAATTTATATTTGTAGTGGTTCATCACCTCGTTATGCCTTATGGGGTGAATTGATGAGTACTAAAGCAAAACAACTGGGCGCAGTAGGTGCTATCGTCAACGGTTATCACCGTGATACCAAAGGTATATTAGCGCTAAATTTCCCGACCTTTTCTTTTGGTGCTTATGCACAAGATCAAGGCCCTAGAGGAAAAGTAATAGCTTGGCGAGTGCCGATTGAAATTGAAGGCGTACGCATTAATGATGGGGATATTTTGATTGGAGATATCGACGGTGTTTGTGTTATTCCAAAACAAATTGAGCAGGAAGTTTTTATTAAATCACTAGAAAAAGCCAGCACAGAAAAACTAGTACAAAAATCACTACAAGAGGGTATGAGCACTGTAGACGCTTGGGACCAATTTGGGGTGATGTAAAATGATGCATATTATTTTTGCTGGGGAATGCATGGTTGAGTTTAGACGGATCAGTAAACATAACTACGCTCGTTCATTTGCAGGCGATGTTTATAATACCAGTATTTATACCAAACGTACCTTAGCTGACAAAGCAAAAGTGTCATTTTTCACCGCATTAGGCGTAGATCAAGTCAGCGAAGAAATGCTAGAGACTTGGCACCAAGAAAATTTAGATACTTCGTTGGTATACCGCACAAAAAAAACCAATCCCGGTGCTTATATGATCGAAAATGACACTCAAGGAGAGCGACATTTTAATTATTGGCGCAATCATTCTTCAGCTCGACAAGCGATGCAATTATTCTCCGACTCAGGAGATAAGCTCGCCGCCCCCTCCCTGTTCTATTTTTCAGGGATTAGCTTGGCTATTTTACCAAAATCAAGTCGTGAAATTTTGTTCGAAATAATCAGCCAGCTAAAAACGCATAAGGTAAAAATAGTCTTCGATCCAAACTACCGGCCAAGCTTATGGGATTCGGTAGCTGAAGCTCAATGTTGGATAAATCGTGCCTATGAAGTCTGCGATATGGCTTTACCAGGTTTTGATGATGAAGCTGAATTATTTTCCTTAACAGAGCCAGAGCAAATGCTAGAGCGTTTACAAGCCTTTGATATTGAAGAGGTTGTATTAAAAGCCGGAAAATTAGGAGTGTTTGGTGTAGCACAGGGAGAAACATTTCATACCCCCTTTGTATCGCCATCAGTTGTGGTGGATACCACCGCAGCGGGCGACTCTTTTGATGCCATATACCTCGCACGTCGTTTACAAGCATACTCGCCAAAAGCATCGGCTTTAGATGCGGCACAAGCAGCCTCTTTTGTAGTCGGTTATTCCGGTGCTATTGTGCCTAAACCAGCATTTGAAAAGTTTTTGCACACGCTATAATTGTCGAATATTTTTACCAAATTTATTTAAAATAGGATCATGAAATTATTACGTGGTTTCACCCTGGTTAAAAACAACTAAGGAGTACTACTTAGTTGTTCTGCTAGAGTGACTAATAATGCTGTTAGATTGAAATTAGCCATAGCTCTTCAAATATAACTAAAAAGATGTAACACTTTGTTATTTATCAAATAAAGCAATTGCATAGGTGCAGAAAATAGCACGACTCATTAGTAGTTCGCTGTACTTACGTAGAATAATGTAAGGAACAAAGTAGAGTACCACGCCATTGTAATACGTACCATGAATGACACTTCATAAAATAAGAGCCACAAATGCTCCTCCCCAATAAAGAACCCAATTATGTTTTTTTGAGGCTCTCCGCTACATTGCGTTTTCTTGAAGAAGAATGTTAAACAACAGCAAATAATGTTCAGAATTATCAGGTGTAGTTTTGTATACGCTTTTGATTTATTACTTTTATATAGTAGGTATCGTTGGTTGTAACTATTATTTGTACAGCCATAAATAATCAATAGAACTAAAGCTATTATTATAAAACTACAATTTTGGAGATAAAGATGAAACCTATGGCAAAAGCACTCCCCTTTCAAAAGAAAGCGATAGCGAACGCAATTTCAGCTGTTCTACTTACTAGTTCTTTCTCTCTGCTAGCAGCAGATGAAACACAAGCAACTAACGAACAAAATGCTAAGAACAAAGACATGGAGGTAATCCAAGTCACCGGAATTCGTAAAAGTATGGCGGAGTCTTTATATCTAAAAAAAGATGCAGACAGCATTGTTGATGCCATTAGTGCCGAAGATGTAGGTAAGTTTCCAGATAAAAATGTTGCCGATTCGTTACAACGAATTCCAGGTATTTCAGTCGATAGAACATTTGGTGAAGGACGTGATGTATTTGTTCGTGGTACTGGTAACGGTCTTAACCGCACTTTGATGAACGGTCAAAATGTCGCATCGGCTTACTGGTGGGCAAACGATAACGCCAGTCGAGGTTTCAACTATACTATGTTGCCATCCGAGTTGGTTTCTAGGTTAAAAGTTTTCAAAAGTCCTCAAGCAAAGCTAGATGAAGGCAGTATCGGTGGTTCGGTTATTGTGCACACCCGTCGTCCTATGGAACTCGATCCTATCGTCATTCAAGGCACTGTCGAAAGCGTATATAGTGAATTGCCTGATGCGGTTGATCCTCAACTTTCTGGCTTAGCTAGTTGGACTAACGAAGAACACAGTTTTGGTGTCTTGGCCTCTTACTCATTTCAAAAACGTGAAGTACGCCGTGATGGTTTAGAAGCTTTCCCAACTAACTCTTTGTATTCTGTGACCGATGAAAATGACAATGTTACCGAAGATGTTTATGCCGTCTGGGGTGGTGGTTCAACCATTTTTAAACAAGAACGTGAGCGTTCAACCGCCAATGTTACTTTTCAATGGCAACCAACAACAGAATGGGACATTGTATTCAATACAGTTCGCTCAGAGATGAAAATGGATAATAGTAATCAAAACTATTTGTTTTTGGCTGGTGGTGCGGCGATTGACGGTAATATCAATGTAACAAATCCAGGATTTTTCACCACCTCTGACGGAAAACAAGCACTCGGCAGCGGTGTTTTATCAGACAATGGTAATATTAATGCCGCTTTAGATGCTATTTGGCGTGAATCTACTATTGAAACTTCCGTATACGACCTAGATGCAACCTATATTGCTGACAGTTGGACAGCACATGGACAAATAGGTTATACACGAGCAACTGGCGGTAGTGACCACGATCAAAACTATTGGTTTGATGGCGCATCCAGCACCCAAATTAACTTATCAAACAATGTCAATGAATTCTCTTTTCCTGATTTAGACCCCACCGATGCATCCGCTTTGACCTTAAACCCTGATTTTTTGGTCAGAGACTGGATCAGAGAGATGGAAGATGACGAGTTTTATGCCCAAGGGGATATTAACATTGATTTAGATTACGACTTTATTAGCAGTATTGAATTTGGTGCTAAGTATCGCGATCATGTTATTGAAAACAATCGCTCAGATGCTGCGGCGTCAACTAGCTCAGAGCATCCTCGTTACAGTGAATTACAAGCGATTTCTCTCGCTCAAGTTTCCAGTGGTCTTAGCCCTGACTTGAATGGAGTTACTGCAACACAAGGCTCATTAACTAGTTATGCTTGGGTCGATAAAGATCTCGTACAATCGCTTGTTAATCCAATTTTGAATGACTTATATCAATATAATGTCAATAAAAATGCATACTTTAATATCAACGAAAAAATTAGCGCATTATACGGTCAAGCAAATTTTGTTGCCGACAATTTTCACGGTAATATTGGTCTACGTGTAGTAAAAACCGATCAAACTTCTGAGGCTTACATAGATGGTGCTATTGATAGCGTAAACCGCAGTTATACTGATGTATTACCTAGTTTAAATGCTGTTTATGATTTCAGTGAAAGTGTGATTATTCGTGGTGCAATTTCAAAAACCATGGCAAGACCAGCTTATACTGATATCAGCTCTAACTTACTTATTGATGCAACAACACAGACCGCTTCAGCGGGTAACCCTTATTTAGAACCGACTTACGCCAATCAGTTTGAAATTGGTGCTGAATGGTATTTTGGTGAAACTTCACTGGTTTCTGCTACCTATTTTAATAAAAAACTTTCTACTTCTATCATTAAAAAAGCCAGTATTGATACAATTAATGGCGAGCAAATTAGTGTTACTCGTCCATACAATGCTGATGGTGCAAAAATCCAAGGTCTTGAGCTGCAATGGCAACAAGACATAGGCATGGGTTTTGGCATGTTAGCTAACTTAACGTTAACCGACGCGGAAGTCTCAGATGAAGTAGGTGATTTAGAGTTACCCGGTAATTCAAAAGTACAGTTAAATGCTTCTGTTTTTTATGAAGTTGATACCTTTAGTACCCGTTTATCGTATAACTACCGCTCTAAAGCCCACGGCGATCTTATCATGGGTGGTCAAATTGCTACCGACGATTATGGACAATGGGATGCAACGATGGCCTGGGATGTAACCGAACATATCAACTTATTTATGACTGCGGTTAATATTACTAATGAAGTCATTTATACCAACACCACTGACGGTATGCCAGTCGGATTTTATGAAAATGGCTCACGTTATAGTATCGGAGCAAGATTTAAATTTTAAAATTCAACGATTAGGTAAGACCAAGTTAACTTAGTTAATGCTATTAAAAATCCCTTAGCTTTTTTAATCTAAGGGATTTTTTTCCATTAATGTAACCATAAAAACTATTGAGTATCTAGGGGAATAATATGAAAAATAATACAACACCACCTCGCAAGATTGTAATAGTAGGCGGGGGAACTGCTGGCTGGATGACAGCCAGCTTATTGCAACATGCCTGGAGCAAGTATGGAACGGAAATCACCTTAATAGAGTCCGCAGATATTGGCACTATTGGCGTCGGAGAAGGCTCAACACCATATTTAAAGACCTTTTTCACTAAACTGGGCATTGAAGAAAGTGAATGGATGCCTGCCTGTCATGCTACCTATAAATGTGGCATAAGCTTTCTAAATTGGTCTAGTGATGCCGAGTTTAATGGTTATTTTCACCCTTTTTTTTCTCCGTTAGATTTAAAAAGTGGTAATGCCTTATTTGATAACTGCGGTTTACGTCGACGCGGATACTCAGCAGACACCCACCCCAATGATTTTTTTGTCTCCGCGACGCTAGCACGGCGTCAACTATCCCCTATTCCTGAAAAAAAACTGCCGTTTATACCTGATTATGGTTATCATTTTGACTCGGTGCTTTTAGGAAGGTTTCTTAAAAATCGGGCTATCTCATTAGGTATCAACCACCTTGTTGGTACCGTTGACTCCGTTTTCCAACATGATAATGGTGACATTTGTGAGGTATCAAGCAAAGAGCATGGCCTGATAACAGCTGATTTTTTTATTGATTGCAGTGGCTTTTCTGGCTTACTGATTAACAAAACACTAAAGGAAAAGTTTATTTCTTTTAAAGAGAACTTATTTAATGATGCTGCTGTAGCCATACCAACATCGATCGAGCCTAATATAAATATCCCCTCAGAAACCGTATCAAAAGCGCTCAGTAATGGTTGGATGTGGAAAATTCCTTTAATGTCGCGCTATGGCAACGGTTATGTCTATAGCTCCAAACATATATCCCCACAAGCAGCCGAAAAAGAGCTACGTCAACACTTAGGAGAATCAGCAAAAGGCATGCCCGCTCGTCATATAAAGATGCGTGTTGGCCGGGTAGACAATCATTGGAGCCATAATTGTCTTGCCATTGGTCTGTCACAAGGGTTTATTGAACCTCTAGAAGCAACAGCATTAATGTTGATACAGTTGAGCGTTGAACACTTTATTCTCAATTACGAAAAGGGGAGCTATACTAGCGAGTATAGGCCTGCTTATAATAAACGTATTAATGAGTTTTTTGACGGCGTCCGTGATTACGTTGTCGCCCACTATCAGCTCAATCAGCGTAATGACAGTGAATATTGGCGAGCCAACAGAAATAACCCTCATATCTCTGAAAATTTAAAAGCCCTTTTACATGTTTGGGATGATGGTGGCGATTTTGAGGCTTTCCTGACTAAACAAACTAAGTTTTTGGTATATTTACGTCCTAGTTGGTATTGTATTTTGGCTGGTATGGGACGATTTCCCACTAAGGTAAATTCTAACACAACAAAAGTATCGGCCACGCCATCAGATGAAACTAGGCATTATTGTGAATCGATGGCACGGAAGTTTGCCAGCCACCGAACACAATTGAAAAAAATTTATGGATCGGCATGGAGTATTATGAACAATTAATACGTGCGCAATAACTATGCAATCACTTTGAACCATGAGTAAGCACTCAGTACTTTTCCCCAGAGGAGTCTGTTATGTCAATATTACAAATAAAAGAACGTATTCAAATCGAAGGAGCCGATATAGGCATGCCTTGTATCGCTCAATTAGGCTTTGACGGTTTTAATAAGCCGATACCTTTGGAAGAGCATCAACATAGCGGCTTTGAATTCACTTACATAGATAACGGCCTAGTGACTTGGGAATTGGGTGATGGCTCTAATTTGAAATTAAATGGCAATGACATGGCCTTAACTCAACCCAATACACCACATAAGGGTGAATTTGATGTGATCATCCCCGCCTCGTTATTTTGGATCAGTTTTGATTTCAGTATGAAAAGTTGCTTAAAGAATACTTGTTTTAGCTGGTCAGAAATGTGTTTAATGCATGAAACCTTATTGAAATCTGGAAATTTTAGCCATTTCGCCGGCTCTCGAATCCCTACTCAATTGCAAGAGCTTCATAGAACATTAAAGATTGGACTCGATGTTAATGGGCATAACATGACATTATGTTTGTTGCGTTCACAGCTGAACTTGCTTTTTGTCAACATAATACAAGAAATTAGTCATTTGCACGCTCGCCAAGAAACAAGTTATTCAGAGCTTGCGAAAAAATACATAGAGCAAAGCATCGATAGTAATATCAATGTGACTAGCGTTGCTGAAGTCGTTAACATCAGTGTTGGTCACCTGCATGAAGTATTTAAAAAAGACATAGGTATTACTCCAGCCGCCTATATACAATTTTGTCGCTGTGAAAAAGCCAAACAGTATCTACTAAATACCAATAAAAGCATCACTGATATTACCTTTGAATTAGGTTTTAATTCCACACAATATTTTGCCACGTGTTTTCGTAAGTATACCGGACTCACCCCAAGTCAATTTAAAGACAGAATCCAGCTATAAGTGTTATTACAATTTTAAAGAGCCTGAGCTGATCGATGTCAGAAGCCTATTATCGTGACTTAAGGGGGAACTGCCCTTTTTCAATGAAGAGCGACAGTAGAATTTGGTATCATCGTTCTTAAAATATAGAAAAATTAATTGATGCTAGGCTATGATGAACATGACTTCGCTGAGGTTTAGCCTAGTAGGCTTGTGTCGTGTTTGGCTGAGCTGTTTTTTTAGCAACAGACCAGCCAAAAGGATAACTAATAACTATCAGACGCATCTTACTGCGTTACTCTGTTACTGCAAGTTTGCTATTACTGTATTGCTCTATCGCTCCATGCCTAAAAGCATATCCTCCAACAATAAGGAAACAAAATAACGGGACTATATAGGATAGTTGAATACCAATCCAAGTAATATCAGCAAGTGAGCCTTGCAACAACGGCACAACAGCACCCCCCACGATCATCATGATTAATATAGCAGAGGCTAACTGTGTTTTCTCTTCAAGGCCCTCAATAGACAAAGCAAAAATACAAGGCCACATTACTGCGCTAAATAAAGACACGGCCAAAATACAGAACATTGCGCTGTAACCATTGAAAATAATAGCACCGAGCAAGAAAAAAACCGAACTTAAAGATGCTATCAATAAAATTCTTCTTGGATCTTTTTTACTGAGTAATAACCCCAAGGGTAGCGCTAATATAAAAGGTGTGAATCCAAGTAATTGCTGTATTTCCTCACCGCTGAACCAATTCAATACTAGAACAAAGACAAAAGTAATACCTGGGACCACAAACAACGCCAAGCAAAGCAACATCTTTCTTAAGGGGAAATTAAATACCGAAGCTGTGGTGCGACCAATAAGTAAACCGCCGCCAAAAAGACTAATAAATTTAACCGTATCTTGAGTGGATATACCAAGAAAATCTGCATCTTTTAACAATGCTGGTAAATTACTTTGCAGAGTAACTTCTCCGCCAACATAGCAAAATAGAGCCAGCATGCTGAACTTAAAACCTGAAGTATTTAGCAATTCGAAAACAGACACGTAAGCTGTTTTTGACGAATTTAAATTGGGCATATCGATCACTTTATAACTGTAAGCAAACAACAAATAACCTATGGCCAAAGCTATATAAATAGGAGTTAAACTAGAGAGGCTAGCAGCTTGCCCATCTTGGAGTTGATTAAAAGCAAAGTAGCCCAAAATTAACGGAGCGATTGCACTTCCCGTAGAGCCTAATGCACCGGCTAACGTAAGTCGGTGCGCGCCACCTTCTTTACCGCCAAGCTTGATCAAAGTTGGATTTGCCGCTATTTGCTGCAGAGAGAAACCAAAGGATATACTAAAGAGGCAAATAAGTAATAGAATATAACTACCACTGGGCAAGACCAAGACTATAGCAAAAGTACCCAACGCTGAAATCAATAAGCCGGTGATCAATATTTGCTTCGTTGATACTGATGCCAGTATTGACCATTGCTTATAATTTGCTAATAGATACAAAAAAGAACCACTAAAATATGCAAAATAAAAAGAAAACTCAATTAACTGAGATTCTAGCTGGCTAAGTTGAAATGTTTCTTTGACTAAAGGAATAAGCAATATATTTGCGGCTGCAGAAAACCCCCAAAAAAAGAAGATAGCAATGGTTAGAAATAATGCCTTTGAATAGCTTTCTTGATTTTTATTTACCTGCATTTATATCTACTCGATTTATCATTTAAATTATCTAAGTAAACTATCTGTTTTTTTTACTGAGAATGCGTTCATTTAACTAAGGCTGAGATAATTGAACAAATTTATTGTACGCGCATAACAGTTTCAGGGGTGAGCCAATAACGAGTGTGGTATCTATGTTAAGCAAAAAAGGGTTTTTATCAGTAGTTCACTTACGTTAACCCTATTGTTTAGCCTAGCTCTAAGTCCGTTTGTTATTAACAATAACTATATTTACCTCTCACGAGTTAAATACTGCTTTCGCAGAGATACATTGTCAGGAAGCTTCACACAAAACCGTTACCAGTAATGCACTATCCCTAGGCTATAACCTGTCGCAAGGTTGGTCTCACTAACATATCAATGAATATGCTGAGACAATAACTTTAATAGCTTACGCCATTACTATTGACTATGAGGGCTAAAGTTAGCCCTCTTATTTCCAAATAGAAACCAAAGGTTCCACTAGTTGATAAGACAAAACTAAAGGTAAACTATAAATCAGAGTTGAGAGCTCGAAATATAGATTTACAACCAAAGCTAAATGGAGCCAGTTTTGCCTTTATTAAGATACAGGTACTCCTACCTGATTGTACTGAAACAAAAGTACACTATGAGGTAACCATATCAACACTAGGTCGAGTGATTAAGTTGTACGCACAAATATTTATCGAAGACGCATAAAATGCGTGGCAATATCTATGAACGCTCAATTGAGCACGTACATGTTGTGAGTATAGGGCTTTAAAAAAAAAGACCTATTGTATGGTGATAGCCATGTATTATATGACTTAATTGATAGTGAGAGCTTATAAAGTCTCTATTTGAAATATGAGCTTACTTAATAAGCAGGGCACTCCAAAGCTCTGATACCCTTTAAGAAAGTATCCTACCTATTAAGGTAGGATACTGTCAATAGCACTACTACTCGTCGCACGTCGGGTAAGGAGTAACTATTACTAGCTACCCCTCCCCTAAGAACCGTACGTGCGAGTTTCCCCGCATACGGCTCAAGCCTTTATAAACCTGTACCTAGATACAGATCAGCAACAGGTATTAATTTAAAATATTTTTTAAGTTAGAAAGAAAAGCAACCAGTGATGGTATACCTACAATGATCACAATTTTAATAATCGATGTAGCGCTATCCCAAAAAACTTTAAACTTATTCCAAAACCTATTTTTCCAACCGAGTGTCAACTTCAGATCTCTAAAGTACCTTTCTCCATCCAAAGAAAGATTGACAGGCCTAAGGAGAAACAAACCAGATTTTGTCCTATCAACTGGTATAGAAAACATCCCCATATTCGATAACTCTTCTACTAAGAGGTATTCCCTATCCAAGTCACTACCACAGAATTCCTCATTCTCTTTAAGTGAACTTACCTTAGATAATATATCCAAATGTTCCTTCAACTCGTCAATACTTGGCTCTTGTTGATTTCTACCCATAGCGCATTTCCCATAAAATTAGCTAATTAAGAATATAACTACGAAACTTCAATAGTTGTACACATTATAACCAGCCAAGACTCGAATTACTATGAATTTATACAGCATGTACAAGCACTGTATATACATCAACATAAAGCACTATAGTGCAATTGCCTATGACAATTAGGGTGCAACAACACTAAGTTACTCAGCTCGTCACCGCCACCTTTAACCCGTTCAACAATGTGATGGATATTCCATCCTGTTTCTTTGGTTATTTTATGGTGGCACATAGGGCACTTCTGCCCTTGTCTGAGCCAAAGCATTAGCAATTTACGTTTACCTTGCATTGATTCTTTCCAAGCACGCTCAACACGTTTCTCGAAATATTCCTCATTTGCTAAGTCATACGGATTAGCCTCTGCTTTTATCTTAATATGTCGCTTAATCGCAGTATCACTGGTGTAAATCAGCTTTTTGGTGAAACCATCAACTGTTACCCCCGAAAATGTCCAATTGCGAGAGCCAAATGACTTAAAGTATTTAGCCTTAATCCATCGTTTTCGCCTATTGGCATGACGTCTACGACACCATTGCCATAACATTTTCCAAACCCGATAATCGATATAGTTAAACGTCTCTTTCGCCACTATGTGACGATGATAGTTAGCCCAACCTCTAAGAATTGGATTTAGCTGACATATAAGTAAGTCAGTTCTAACTGTCTTTTGAGTTTTAACTATATCTTTAACTTTACCTAGAACATTCTTAACGCTTTTACGACTTGGCTTGATTAACATCTTGCCGTTGTATTTGCGTAAATTCTGCCCCAGAAAGTCGAACCCATCATCAATATGCGTTATCAAGGTTTTCTCTTTTGATAACGTAAGCCCACGCTCCGCCATAAAGGCTTCAACAAGTGGCTTAACTTCATTTTCGAGTAGCTCTTTCGAGATACCTGTAATAATGAAGTCATCGGCATACCGTACATAGTTAACTTTTGTCTTATAGCTCGCTTTAGTATTTTTCTTGCCAAAGTGGCTTTCTAATACTTCTTCTAAACCATCAAGCGCTAAGTTAGCCAGTACAGGAGAAATAATCCCTCCCTGTGGTGTACCCGCATCAGTTGCGTTCAATTTACCGGATTCCATGAATCCTGCTTTCAACCACTTTCTGAGTACTTGTTTATCCAATAGTACATTGGCAAGTAACCAGTCGTGACTGATGTTATCAAAGCAGCCTTTAATATCGCCCTCTAGCACCCACTCCGCAGAGTGTTTACGACTGAGATTGACAAAACATTGTTCTATCGCATCAGCCGTAGAGCGCATCGGACGAAAGCCATAGCTATTTCGATCTGCGATGGTTTCCGACACTGGATCAAGAGCTAACAGGTATAACGCCTGCATTGCTCTATCTAACATGGTCGGTATTCCTAAAGGACGACATTTACCGTTACTTTTCGGAATATAAACTCTTCGCAATGGCTTAGGTTGATACCCTTGCCGTTTTAATCGAAAAATAGCCTGCCATTTACTATCAGGCGTACTCCATAACTCCCTATCGACACCAGCAGTCCTTTTGCCTCGATTTTCAGTTACCCGTTTAACAGCTAGACATTTAGCCGCAAACGAGCGCACCAACATGCGTTGCAGAGCTTTCACCCTACGCCATTGTTGTTGCTTAGTCGCCTTCGCGACCCGTACTTGTAGCTCTCGCACCGTTAACTCAACTGAATACCAATTAATGGTATGCCAGCTTTGCGCATGGTGGGAGAACGCAGGTACAACAAACGCTGTACTCATCTTGCTTTTCTCCTGTTAGCCATGACCTAACAAGAATAAGACGCGACTATCCCCTAACGGGAAGAATTGTTCTTATCCCGTTAGGATCAAATTGATGACAGCTTTACACGTCTATCACACGATTAAAGACCAGTTGGAAGTCTGCACGGTTTCCCGTTGAGGCAAAGTTTGAACCTCTATCCAAACCATTACAGTCAGGCATTCGCTTTTTCCAACCTCCTTTACCCACTTATTCAACAGTTTGCCTTACGGCTCCCCTGCTTAACTTATTTAAAACAACAATAAGTTAAGCGAATAATTGGGCTTACCGAGTTCCACTAAAATTACATAAACAACTTAGGTTCTACCTGTTCACCGACGGCTTAATGACGACGTATTCCCAGATGTAAAAGGAATAACCAGCCGCATACCTTTTGGTTTAAGCGTATCAATAACCTTTCGCTTATTCAGGCTCACGGTGTTTATCAGTAGTTCACTTACGTTAACCCTATTGTTTAGCCTAGCTCTCAGTTCATTTGTTATTAACAAACTATATTTACCTCTCACGAGCTAAATACTGCTTTCGCAGAGATACATTGTCAGGAAGCTTCGCACAAAACCGTTACCAGTAATGCACTATCCCTAGGCTACAACCTGTCGTAAGGTTGGTCTCACTCACATATAAATGAATATGCTGAGACAATAACTCTAATGGCTTACGCCCGTAGGTCGTAAACTCGTCGAGATACAGAAAACATGATCAAAACGCCGCTTATGAAAGCTTTGTTTCCAGATTTTTGAAATCGAAACTACTAAATAACAGAGCACCCTATAGGGCATGCGATGAAACACCTTCTCGCTACTAGTTCGGAGGTAAACCCGAAACTCTGAAATTGTTTGTTTCCTTATTGCCGATGACTGATGTCTCGGTGACTTGTTTTCCAATCGTAATACACGATTGCGCGACCTTATCTAATCAGATAAGTCCGGCATTCGGTTTTACCCCCGAATACCGGAGTCGACTACTAGTTTGCAGGTTGGTAAAAGTGAGTGCTATAGTTAGCACTCACTATGAACGAGTCCTGCTAGGCTAGTGACCTACGCGACTTTCGTCGCACTACATCATGCCTGGCATACCGCCCATACCACCCATACCGCCCATATCAGGCATAGCAGGTGCACCAGCGTCTTTTTGAGGAGCGTCAGTAATCATAGCTTCTGTTGTTAACATTAAGCCTGCAACTGATGCTGCAAATTGTAATGCAGAACGTGTCACTTTTGCTGGGTCTAGGATACCCATTTCTAGCATGTCGCCGTAAGAGCCGTTACCTGCGTTGTAACCGAAGTTACCTTCACCGTTGCGTACTTCGTTAAGTACTACTGACGCTTCGTCGCCGCAGTTAGCAACGATTTGACGAAGTGGAGATTCCATCGCACGGATTGCAACGTTGATACCGTGGCTTTGATCTTCGTTGTCACCTTTAAGATCTTTGATCTTGTCTGCAACGCGAACTAATGCAACACCACCACCAGCAACAACACCTTCTTCAACTGCTGCACGAGTAGCGTGAAGAGCGTCGTCTACGCGGTCTTTCTTCTCTTTCATTTCAACTTCAGTCGCTGCACCAACTTTGATTACAGCAACACCGCCAGCAAGCTTAGCTAGGCGCTCTTGAAGTTTTTCTTTATCGTAATCAGATGTTGTTTCTTCGATTTGACCACGAATTTGTGCAACACGTGCTTGGATGTCAGCTTCTTCACCGATACCGTCGATGATTGTTGTATTGTCTTTAGAAATAACAACACGCTTAGCTTGACCTAAATCTTCTAATGTCGCTTTTTCAAGCTCCATACCGATTTCTTCAGAAATTACTGTACCAGCTGTTAATGTAGCAATGTCTTGCAGCATCGCTTTACGACGATCACCAAAACCTGGTGCTTTGACAGCAGCAACTTTTACGATTCCACGCATGTTGTTAACAACTAATGTTGCCAGCGCTTCGCCTTCAACATCTTCAGCAATGATAAGTAGTGGTTTACCTGCTTTAGCAACACCTTCTAATGTTGTAAGTAATTCACGAATGTTTGATACTTTTTTGTCTACAAGAAGGATGAACGGGTTTTCTAACTCAACTGCACCACTTTCTTGGTTGTTGATGAAGTACGGAGATAAGTAACCACGATCAAACTGCATACCTTCAACAACGTCTAATTCGTTTTCTAACGACTGACCTTCTTCTACAGTGATAACACCTTCTGTGCCTACCTTGTCCATTGCTGTAGCAATGATTTCACCAACGCTTGCATCTGCGTTTGCTGAAATAGTACCCACTTGCTCAATTGCTTTGTTGTCAGCACATGCAGTAGAAATCGCTTTTAACTCTTCTACAGCAGCAACAACGGCTTTGTCGATGCCGCGCTTAAGATCCATTGGGTTCATACCCGCAGCGATTGATTTTAAGCCTTCGTTAACAATTGATTGTGCAAGTACAGTTGCTGTTGTAGTACCGTCACCTGCTTCATCGTTTGCTTTTGACGCTACTTCTTTAACCATTTGTGCGCCCATGTTTTCGAATTTGTCTTCAAGCTCGATTTCTTTCGCAACTGATACACCGTCTTTAGTGATCGTTGGGCCACCAAATGATTTGTCTAAAACAACGTTACGGCCTTTAGGACCTAAAGTTACTTTTACTGCGTCTGCTAAAACGTTAACGCCTTGTAGCATTTTAGCGCGCGCGTCGTTACCGAATAATACGTCTTTTGCCATCTTCTTAATTTCCTAATTTTTTCAACTTGAGGAAGACTTGCAACTCGAAACGACCACCGCTTCCAATTTACTCATTTACACTGGTAAACTCCGTAAATTGTCATTGTTTTCGTTTCGATTTTCTGCGTCTATTGTCTTCCTTATCTAATCTAATTTAATTTCTTTTCAAGTAAGTAATTTTGCTAAGCTAGTTCTTTCAAATCCAAGGAGAAAACACGGAGCATACGAGTGTATGTGAGCATTTTCGACGAAGGTTTTGAATTGAAATAGTGACGAAAAATCCTTACGACTAGTCAACGATTGCTAAGATGTCTGCCTCAGACAAAATTAGCACTTCTTCACCGTCGATTTTTTCTGTTTTCACGCCGTAACCTTCGTTAAATATAACTTGGTCGCCAACTTTAACGTCTAATGCGCGAACTTCACCGTTTTCAAGAATGCGACCGTTACCCACAGCAACGACTTCACCGCGAGTTGATTTCTCAGCAGCGCTACCCGTTAAAACGATACCGCCAGCAGATTTTGATTCTAATTCTTTACGCTTAATGATTACGCGATCGTGTAATGGACGAATGCTCATTGATTTCTCTCCTGAGAATAAATTGTTATTAAATAGTTGGATAATAAATAGGGCCATATTTTTTCAATACAACCCCTAAATCTTACAAAATTTTAATCTTTACGTTCGTATTCGCCATCAATGGTGCTTCCTTGATGGACGTGGTGTTTGGCGCGTTCAAAACCATCTTGTTTTTGATGCTGAAAAGGCTGCTGCTCTTGTTCAAAGTGAAAGCTTGATTGGCTAAAACCAGCGCCGCCAATAGATTGCACCGACAAATGCTGTTGAACGCTACTAACCAATGCCTTTCTAACTTGTGGAATCAGCAGCGAAAGACCAAACGCATCTGTAACAAAACCCGGTGTTACTAGCAATACACCAGCGACAAGTAACAATAAGCCGGCAACAATTTCTTCTGAGGGCATTTCGCCTTGTGCCATCTTGTTTTGTAAATTTTGCACTGTAGCAAGCCCTTGTGCTTTTACATTTCTAGCACCAAGCCACGCAGTAACGATAACAATAGCAAGGGTTGGCCACGCACCAATTAAGCTGCCCACTTGCATTAAAACAGCAATTTCAATGATCGGAACGACGATAAATAAGAAGAATAAAACGCGAAACATAATGCCACCTAAAAATCTTGTTGAAACTTATATGGGGGTTATCGGGTCTTTTTCAACCACAACACAAATCGGTGCATTGCGACAACCAAAATGGTAAAACTAGCGTATTAGCCCTAGCTAACCTGAGTAATTATGTACCAACTTGTGTTATGTACTTGCCCTACAACAGAATTAGCTGAGAAAATAGCAACCGCATTAGTGACTGAAAAGCTCGTTGCATGCGTGAATATTCTCCCGCAAATAACTTCTGTTTATCAGTGGCAAGGAAAAATTGAGAAAGACAGTGAAGTGCAATTGCTGATTAAAACCACCGCGGCGTTATTTAGCTCGGTAAACCAGCGTATTCGTGACCTTCACAGTTATGACGTACCGGAAGTTATCGCCGTAGACATCCAGCAAGGTGATAGCGAGTATTTAGACTGGATAACCAATTCGTTGAAGTAGTATATGAAAAAATTTACGCTCCTGTTGTCCTTGTACTTATCGTTACTGGTAAGTATTGGTTTTAACGCCAACGCACAAAACAGTATTTTTGATACCTCATCTTCAAGCTTGCTAAGCAATGAGCATGAGTTCTTAAAAGTCGATCAGGCTTTTGTCTTTGATTACTACCAAAATAACAAAGGTAAGCTCGAAATTACCTTTAATATCAAAGACGGTTATTACCTATATCGTCACCAATTCAAAGCAAGCTCTGATACAGCCACGTTTGAGCCTTTATCGCTACCTGAAGGTATTGAGCATGAAGACGAGTTTTTTGGCGTACAGCAAATTTTTGAAGGCAACCTAGCATTCACCATCGACCTCAACGAGGTTAAAGACGGTGATCAGTTATCGTTGCGTTTCCAAGGCTGTGCTAAAAAAGGCCTTTGCTATCCGCCGACAGTAAAGAATATCGAATTGTCAGCCTTTTCAAAAAGTGCAGAGACAGACAACTTCAACAGCGATGTTTTATCAGCTTTAAGCGCGCCTAAAGAGAGCGAAAAAGAAACTCAATCAGCGCAAGCAGCTGGCGGTGACAGCGAACAGTTTGAGCTTTTATCACTACTTCAAAATGAAAGCTTAGCGATTACGTTACTCGCGTTTTTCACAGGAGGATTATTACTATCATTTACGCCTTGCGTATTTCCTATGTACCCAATTCTTACCGGGATTATTGTTGGTCAAGGCGAAGGGTTGTCAACGAAACGAGCGTTTAGTCTATCGTTCTTCTACGTACAAGGTATGGCGACTACCTACACCTTACTTGGTGTTGTTGTAGCGCTTGCAGGTGCTCAGTTCCAAGCGATGTTCCAACATCCAGCAGTACTCATTGTGCTTAGCGTTCTATTCGTCTTTTTAGCGCTTTCTATGTTCGGTATGTTCAACTTAGCACTACCAAGTAGTCTTCAGAATAAACTAAATGAAATGAGTAACAAGCAAGAAGGTGGCTCATACAAAGGCGTGCTGTCGATGGGTGCTATTTCAGGACTAGTCGCTTCACCTTGTACCACTGCCCCACTAACTGGCGCATTAATTTATATCTCTCAAACTGGCGACATTGCACTGGGTGCAGCAGCGCTTTATGCCTTGAGTATTGGTATGGGCTTGCCGTTATTAGTGCTAGGTAGTTCAGGCGGTAAGCTATTACCTAAAGCGGGTAACTGGATGAACATCATCAAGAATATATTCGGCTTATTACTACTTGCAGTACCTGTGTTTTTACTTGAAAGATTCTTGCCTGTACAAATTTCGCAATCATTATGGGCACTATTGCTATTAGGCAGTGCGACATACTTCTACGTGGCAAACTTAGAAAGTCAGAAAAACTTCTGGTTTGGCGTGCGTAGCTTGTTCATATTCTTAGCATTATTTGCTGGTGCAACTATGCTTTACAGAACAGTGTTTCCAGCACCAGTTGTATCAAGTGTTGCCGAGCACGGAAGTGAGCAAAAGCATTTTGTGTACGCGAAGAATCTAGCTGAACTAGAAACGTTGATTGCTGAAGCCAATGGTCGCGGGGAAACAGTCATGCTAGACCTATATGCAGACTGGTGTATTGCTTGTAAAGAGTTTGAAGAATACACATTCCCAGATGCTAAAGTACAACAAGCGTTAAGCAATGCATTACTTGTGCAGATTGATTTAACCGACACGGGTTCTGAGCCATCAGTTGAATTAATGGAACACTTTGATGTTTTCGGCCTTCCTTCTATTCTTTTCTTTGACTTAGAGGGCAACGAAGTGTCAAATAAACGAGTAACAGGCTTTATGGGTGCAGAGGAATTTGCAGACCACGTAAACAGCACGTATAACTAGATTATTAATCTTATTAACAAGCCAAAATAAAACAGATAGCAAAAGCCGCTCAGGAAGAACGGCTTTTGGCCGCTATAATAATAACCAAGTAATTGGAAAAAAGGCAAAAGGGATAAGTGCAAAGCAGAAATTGGTTAATCACCCTGTTAAAAGCGGGGTTAGGGGAAGATAAACTAAATACAGACGACCGCAGCATGCTGGTGGTCAACTTGTTCTCGCTTGTCGGTCTGCTCCTGACGTTCTCCCTCGCTATTATGGCGCTTACAAAACATAATTTTATTCTTGCTGCTACACTATTCATAGCAAGTGCACTTTTTTTATCAGGGTATTTCGTCCAACAACGTACTCAAAGTTCAAAGGTCTCATCAAACATCATTCTCTATTCGTTAATGGTGTTGATGGTCTATATGGTTTACACAGGTGGTGTGCACAACACAGGTCCGTTATGGATCTTTTTAGTCGCGCCAGTCACTCTATTTATTCACGGATTAAAGCGAGGACTCCTAGGTATTGCGGTATTTGTTGTTGTGATAAGTACCATGATGTTTTTCCCTGACAATCAACTGCTTGCAACAGAGTATTCCTTTCACTTTAAAACGAGGCTATTGCTCTCATTCCTGACGATTACGTTCCTTGCAGCATTTTATGAGCACTCACGAGAAGATTCTTTCCAACAGGCACTTAACATAAGTAAAGAGTTCGAAAAGCTAGCCAAGCTAGACCCGCTAACTAAGCTGTCTAACCGTCGTGACGCACTGGAAAAACTCACTTATGAGTACAGTCGAATGGAGCGAACAAAAGAGCCTGTATCAATTCTGCTATGTGACCTAGACCACTTTAAATCGGTCAATGACAATTATGGGCACCCGGCGGGTGATCAACTTTTACAGGAAATATCGCAGCAATTTAAGTCCTGTATTCGCGCGCAAGATACGGTATCACGTTGGGGTGGTGAAGAGTTTCTTTTCATATTGCCACAAACTAATGTGCACCAGGCGGTCCACTTATCGGAAAAATTACATGAGTGCTTGAGGTCATTCTCGATAAATTATCAAGAGCACGACATCGGCTGCACTATTAGTATCGGAGCATGTGAAATAAGCCTAACAAAATCTATTTCAGAGGTGCTTCAACTGGCTGATAATGCGCTCTATCAAGCTAAAGCTGACGGTAGGAATCAGACGGTGCTAGTTGCGGCACACGAATTAGCAGCGAATTCTGAAGATAGGCAGGCTTAAACCTGCCAATCAATGACTTTATTACCCTTACTTGCTAAGTAACTGTTCGCCTGTGAAAAGTGTCGGCAACCGAAGAACCCGCGATGTGCAGAAAGTGGCGAAGGGTGAGGCGCACTTAGAACACAATGTTTTGATTGGTCGATTGCTTTTCCTTTTTTCTGGGCATGAGCCCCCCAAAGTAAAAACACCAGTCCCTCATTGTGCTCACTTAAGAGCGCAATAACTTTGTCGGTAAATCGCTCCCAACCTAGGTGCTTATGTGAATGAGCCAGGCCTTCTTCAACAGTTAAAACGGTATTTAAGAGCAGAACACCTTGCTCGGCCCAAGTTTGCAGATAGCCATGGTCAGGTATAGTAAAGCCATCGATATCTGTTGCTAATTCCTTATACATATTCACTAGTGATGGGGGCGTTTTTATACCTGGCTTTACAGAAAAACACAGGCCGTGGGCTTGATCAGGCCCATGGTAAGGATCCTGACCAATTATAACCACTTTGATTTGCTCAAACTCTGGTGTTCTAAAAGCATTAAAGACTTCAGATTTAGGAGGATAGACAGTTACTCCTTGCTGTCGTCTTTGTTCCACATAGTCTAATGTTTCCTGAAAATAGGCTTGCTGTTTTTCATCTTTAAGTAGATCTGACCACGTTGTCATTGAGTTGAGGTTTCCTGAAATTTGAGCTTAATCGGATTGTTGAGGTGACTTCTTAACTTGTGTTTTCCAGTGACCATCGACAATTTTTTCAGCTAAAAACGTAGATAATTCACTTTCGGGCAACGGCTTAGAAAAGTAATAACCTTGGATGGTATCACAGTCATTAAGCGTTAATGAGCGCAATTGAGCACCACTTTCTACCCCTTCTGCTACAACATTCAAGCCTAAGTTTTTAACCATCGCAATCGTTGATATTATAATTTGGTAATCAGAGTGGTTTTCTAACATACCGAATACAAAACTCTTATCTATCTTGATGACATCTATTGGCATCTTTTTAATGTAAGCCAGCGATGAATAACCCGTACCAAAATCGTCGATAGCGAAACTAAACCCAATCTTTTTGAGCCCTTTCATCACTTCAATTGCTTTGTCGATATCTGAAACTAATGTCTGTTCGGTTAGTTCAAGTTCAAAGTATTTTGCTGATATTTCAAAACGGCGTGTTAACTGAAGCAAATAGTCCGTTAAGTTAGGATCCAAAAATTGCATCGCTGATAGATTTATAGCAATACGTACATCTTTGACCCCCTGAGACCTAAGCTCTATGGCAATCTCAAAACAACGACGCATTACCCAGTAGCCCAATTCCACCATGTATTCAGAGTTTTCCAGAATTGGAATAAAGTCATCCGGCGGTATCATTCCGCGCTCAGGACTATACCAGCGAAGCAATGCTTCAAAGCCAACAAGTCTTTTCGTTTTGCTATCTAACTGCGGTTGAAGTGACAAACTAAACTGCTTTTTCAACAGTGCCTGCCTAACAGCACCTTCCAGTTCAACACGTTGAGCAACTTGTTGGTACAGATCGGGGTGATAGATGTGATACTGAGCTCCGCCATGCTTTTTGGCTTCGTACATCGCAATATCAGCATAACTGATTAGGTCTTCGGCTCGTTGTGTGCCGTCTTCGGTATAGACAATACCAATACTCGTTGTGACGTAAAAAATACTCGAACCGAGTTTAATAGGCTTTTTAAAGCGGTTTAGAATATCTTCGGCTACAAATATAGCGTCATCTATTGAGCGAACACTATTGAGAATAACGACAAACTCATCGCCACCAAATCGGCAAGCCATATCGACTTTACGAACACCAGTTCTTACGCGATTAGCAGCTTCTTCAAGTAACCTGTCACCCTCACCATGCCCGTGACTATCATTAACCTTTTTAAAGTCATCTAAGTCGAGAAATAGGACGCTCAATCCCGATTCTTCGATCTGCAAATTAGCCAGCGACTTTCTCAACTGCAGATTCAGCATATTGCGATTGGGAAGACCAGTGAGCAAGTCGTACATCGCAATATTCTCTAACTCTAAGGTTTTTTGTTCTACTTCAATATTAAGTTGCTCTAGTTCGAAACTGAGCTCCTGAGCGGAATTGGCTAATAAGTCTAATTCATCAACAAAAAAGCTCTGTCGATTAAGTGGTACCTTTCGAAACTCACTAAATTGCTTTTGCGCAAGCATTGGCAAAGCGTTAGCTAGGTTGACCAAGCGGCGAGTAATAGGGCTCGTTATAAAGAAAACAAGTGATGCTAAGCCAATAAAAATAAGTAATTCTGTGATTAAGAAGTACCGACGATAACTCTCATTTTTTTCTTTAAACTCGGTCACATTATCAATCAGCATTAGATAATAATCTTGCGAGTTCGCACTAGATAATGGCAAAAAATTAAGTAAGTAGTGTTCACTGTAAGTTTCGAATGAAACCCCTTGATTAAGCGCATGTTGCATTGTCGTTTCTGGGTTCTTCAACGCCATCATTTCACGCATTAAGCTGACATTAGTAGAAGATAAAACGTCGGCCTTGCTTAGTTCCAACGAAGAGCCTGACTCAAAACTGACAATCGCAACATCACTGTCTAGCGACTGATTAAGTAAAAAAACCACATCAATAAGTGACGCCGCTAGGGTCATCACCGCAGTGTCACCTTGTCCATTGATGACGGGAACACTCGTGATCAATTGGCACTGCTGATCGCAAGTAATCATACTTACAGGTTCTTGCAACTCGAGAACTCGGCTGGTTTGCTCTCGGATCTGTCGAGACGTTGTATCTGCTGACAGCCATAATGGCTGAAGGTTAGCGTCAACCAACCAAAGTTCATCTACATTAAGGTGAAGCTGCAGCGCATAAAACTGCTGAGCTACCGCCTCTCTAAGCTGTTTAAAGTCTGGTTGATCACCGATAGCAATAATGTCAACGAACGATTCAACCCACACTCTTAACTGGTTGTCGAGTTTGTCTTTCTCAAGTAAAAACTGCGTATTACTGAGCTTCTGTCGATCATTTTGAAACTGTGTGAATTCGTCCTCAAGTCGCCACAACGATAAGGTTGAAAACCCAGCACTCATTAGGAGCAGCGTGGTTAAAATAAGCCCAAGTAGCTTTACCGGTACGCTGACGAAGGTCTTATTCATGCTAGAACCAATACATCAATTGTAGCGCCCACATTTGCCAATACTCACTGTTGTTGATTACAGGATTAGGTACAACAACTGGGGTTAGTCGTGCGGTTCCTTGATACCAGTGATATTCGGCTTGCAGACGAAGATTAGAAGCAAGTTCAACAGATGCACCTATCGTTGTATCATGCTGATAGCCAAAGTATTTTGGTAAGCCAAACGACGACGCTAAGTTGTCTCCATCTTTGTCATCTTTGTCGGCATAAAAAAATTCTTGTCTTGCTAATAAACGAATTTGCTCATTGAGTCGATAGCGCACCTGCATGTAGATGCCTTGCCCTTTCCTATCAAGGTGTACAGAAGGCGCATAAAAACCATCTAACGCAAATCGCTCTTGGTTTACCTCTGTACTAAACTCCCAGCGCTCACCTTCAAACAAGGCATTTAACATAAAGCGTTGTAAAATTATCTTCGCATCGTAAAACGTATCATTTTCTGACTGGTCATAGCCAAACTCGCTATCAAGTCCAACGATACCAAAACGCCATTGACTATCGATAGGCTGCCAATATGCACTCGCCTGATAATCAGTATCGTGCGTCATTTTGCCAGTAGCGAACTCACTCAAGATAATTTCTGTCTGCTTGTCGGAAATATCAGAGGTGCCATAACTCAGATTAATATCAATATCACCTAAGCCACTATTGTGTTTATATGACATCGAAACACCATCACCACCAACAGCAATATCTCTAAAACCATCAAAGTAAATAGACTGCGGCAGGACGATCGTCGGACGAGTGTGCGGGATATCACGAGTACTTGAATACAGCCAGTGATAGTTTTTATAGCGCCCAAAATAAATATTTAATTTACTCTCAAGCGTTTGATAAGCAGTCCAGTCGAGTAACGCATAGTCAATGCGGGCACCATCTGCATAACGATTCCCTCCATCGATGTAAACGGCCTGCCCTGCTAGGCGAAGATTGTCTGCTAACTGATAAGAGAAGTTAACGCCAAGTTCTGTTAGCGCTGATGATAAATCGCCATCATCATTAACAAAATCGCTATCACTCGCTTCAATTATGCCTTGTGCAATGAAGCCATGAATTTTTAAATCTTGACTATCTTGTGCATTTGCCGAGACAGTTAAACTCATTAATACAGCAACAAGGCTGCTCTGCAACACGCTACATTTATTAGTCAGTAATTTTGATAACATGCAAACCTCCTTCTTGCTCGATATTCTCGCCGTAACTAATCGCACCAGGAGTACTTGCAACTTCTTTCAGTAGTGTTGGGTAGTCTTTAACAACGGTAGGTGCTGTACCAATGCCCGAATAAGTGATTTTTTGCCAAATACGGTCGAGTTGATATGGGAATATTTTTAGCGTTTCTTTGGAGAAACGTTGGTGCAATGGATGTGAACTCTCTAAAACGAAAACAACAATAGGTTGACCATTTGGCCACGTGGTAACTCGCTTCGAAAATATTCGCCGAAGTTCTAACTTGCTCAGCTGAATATGTCCAATCGATGGATGACTTATTGGTTGAACGTCAGCAGCGAATACGGTGAGAGGAAGAAAGCTGACGATAAACAACACTAATCTTATTAAATTTTTAATATTCACTTCAATGCTTACATCTCATTGTGAATGTTCTCTTAAAACAGGCGTCAAAAATTAACTCGTAAGTTAACCGCATGAAAGTCTAATGCTAATGACTTTTACCATTCACAACCACAACGACTTTCGTCTAATCATCGCAAATAGCATCCTGCCATGTAACACAATATCCGTAAATATATATCAGATAATTAACAAGTTTTTGCTTAGTAAAGTGTAGTCTAAGTCAATACCTATTCAAATACGTTTTGCAGCCAAAAGACATTAGACCAGTATTTTGCTGCGATATTCTTCGAAATAACTATAATATTCGTCAAATTGAGTTTAAATGAAAATTTTCTCTCTTGATAGTTTGACTAAAACATTTTTTATGTCAGTATCTGAATTACATTAAAATTAACAGTAATTTCACGAATAATGACTGCAAAGTTTAACATTTTAATCATCAATGGTCCTAACTTAAATATGTTAGGAAAACGCGAGCCTGGTATTTACGGTTCGCAAGCGCTTGACCAGTTAAACCAAGCGCTAACCGATCATGCCTTTAAAGAGGGCATTGCATTGGAATGTGTACAGTCAAATTCAGAAGCTGACCTGATTAATGCAATTCACTCAGCATTCGAGAAAAAAGATTTCATTGTTATCAACCCAGCAGCATTCACACATACCAGTGTCGCTCTGCGAGATGCACTATTGGCAGTAAACATCCCGTTTATCGAAGTACATATTTCTAATGTGCACGCGAGAGAAGCATTTCGTCATCACTCGTATCTTTCTGATGTCGCCCAAGGCGTCATCTGTGGCTTGGGAACTCAAGGCTATTTTTATGCACTTGATGCGGCTAAACACGCATTAAGTGATTAACAACCGAACAACAAATCCACAGGCAAACACAAGGTGTAGAAATGGATATTAGAAAAATTAAGAAGCTGATCGAGCTAGTAGAAGAATCAGGTATTAACGAAATTGAAATCTCTGAAGGCGAAGAGTCAATTCGCATTAACAAAGGTGGTACATTAGTACAAGCACCTATGATGCAAGCAGCACCTGCTCCTGTAGGAGCTCCTGTAGCACCAGCAGCTCATACAGCGGCGGCGCCTGCAACTGAAGCAGCACCAGCAGCAATTTCTGGTCACGTAGTTCGTTCACCAATGGTTGGTACTTTCTATGCATCTCCATCGCCAGAGTCTCCATCTTTCGTTGAAGTTGGTCAACACGTTAACGCGGGCGACACACTATGTATCGTTGAAGCGATGAAAATGATGAACCAAATTGAAGCAGATAAGTCTGGTGTCATTAAAGAAATCTTAGCGCAAAACGAAGACGCTATTGAATTTGACCAACCGCTATTCATCATTGAATAAGCCCAACCATTAAGGGTAATTTCATGTTAGAAAAAGTTGTTATCGCCAACCGAGGAGAAATCGCATTACGTATTTTACGTGCATGTAAGGAACTCGGTATTAAAACGGTAGCGGTGCATTCAACAGCAGATAAAAACTTAAAACACGTTTTATTAGCTGATGAAACCATCTGTATTGGTAAGCCTCCTGCAACCGAAAGCTACTTGGATATCCCAAGTATTATTACAGCAGCAGAAGTAACAAACGCGGTTGCTATTCACCCGGGCTATGGCTTCTTAGCAGAGAATGCAGATTTCGCTGAGCAAGTAGAACAGTCTGGTTTCACCTTCATCGGCCCTAAAGCCGAAAGCATCCGTATTATGGGTGACAAGGTTGCTGCAATTCGCGCTATGAAAGCAGCAGGTGTTCCGTGTGTTCCGGGTTCTGATGGCCCACTAACAGACGACAATGATGCCAACCTAGCCCACGGTAAGCGTATTGGCTACCCAGTTATCATCAAAGCCTCTGGTGGCGGCGGTGGTCGTGGTATGCGTGTAGTACGTGAAGAGTCTGAATTACTTGAAGCCATTCAGTTAACAAAGACTGAAGCACGCCAAGCCTTCAACAATGACATGGTTTACATGGAAAAATTCCTTGAGAACCCTCGTCACGTTGAAATTCAAGTGATTGCAGATGGACAAGGTAATGCAATTCACTTAGGTGAACGTGATTGTTCAATGCAGCGTCGTCACCAGAAGGTTGTTGAAGAAGCGCCAGCACCAGGTATTACGCCTGAAATGCGCGCTAAAATTGGTGAGCGTTGTTGTAATGCGTGTCTCGAAATTGACTACCGCGGTGCAGGTACATTTGAGTTCCTATACGAAAATGGCGAGTTCTACTTTATTGAAATGAATACACGTATTCAGGTAGAGCACCCAGTAACTGAAATGATCACAGGCGTTGACCTTATCAAAGAGCAACTTCGTGTTGCTGCTGGTCAGCCTTTGTCTTACACACAAGAAGACATCAAGATTTCAGGTCATTCGATTGAGTGTCGTATAAATGCTGAAGATCCACGTACTTTTATCCCTTCTCCGGGTAAAATTACACGCTTCCACCCACCAGGTGGTTTAGGCGTGCGTTGGGATTCTCACATTTACGCCGATTACTCAGTGCCGCCGCACTACGATTCAATGGTAGGTAAACTTATTACTTACGGTGATAATCGTGCAGTAGCGATTGCTCGTATGCGTAATGCACTGAACGAACTAGTAGTTGATGGCATTAAAACCAACATTGCACTTCATCAAGATATTTTAAGTGATGAAGGTTTTGAAAGTGGTGGCGCTAACATTCACTACTTAGAGAAGAAATTAGCCGAGCAAGATTAGTTCACGCTGACTGTTTGATAAAAGCCCGTCATTTGACCTGTCTTTCATACACAAATCCCTCGATGAAAATCGGGGGATTTTTTTTGAACTTATTTTGCATACCTCGAGCAGATCTATTTTGATTTAGCGATAAGGTCAGTTCCAGTGTTTTCAACAGGTTCAGCGCAATGGGCAGCAGAAACATTTTCACAAGCAAAAT
>JAKVCY010000202.1 GCA_022448425.1 Thalassotalea sp.
AATGATTGGCTGAATTAAGTTATCACCTTTTAAAAACTTCTCCACGTCCTTAACTTGCTTATCTGTCAGATGCTCTAGCGCCACTAATAGCTTTTTGAATTGTGCTGGTATCATAATAAAAACCTAACCACTGATGTTATACACAGTGTAGCAACAATTTAAGGGAACATAGCCTTACCAATAATACTATTGAACTCTGTATTTTTGCCTTTTCTCTCAGGAAACCTTCTGCCATCTAATCTTGTATTCATAGTTTGAATGAATCGGCTTTGTTCTGGTCCAAAACTTAAATGAATTGGACGAGCATTACCGTATAAATACATTCTATCGAAAGGTAATTTCTCAGCAGCCCATCTAGCTATTTCATACATATTGGTTTCAAACCCAGTGACAACAAGGTCGCAAGCAGCTCCACCTCTATCGCAAATAACTTTACCCCTGGAATTCTTTTCATAAGAAGCGTGTTGATCAAGGTTAGGGGCTATGTGGCTAGGGTTTAGTTTTTGTATTTCTTTAAGAAGTGTATGTGATGTGAAGCCATACGTAATAGATACTTCGCCAAATTCATTTTCTAGCGGTAGTAATATATTTGAGCATAAGTCATTTATAGCAATAATACTTGTTTCATTCGGGGTGTTATCAATATTCGGGTAGCGATGTTGATGCCAATTAATCACATTTTCTTTAAGCGACTTGATTGACATTCTATTCAATATCTTTTTTAGGCAATTTATAAAAATATGCATTACCCACCTTTTTGAATTCTATTTTTCTTTTTTCTCGAAGGTGCATTAGTTCACAACCACTTATTTTTAGATGTGATCTAATTTCTATAGAAGATAACCAATCGTTTATATGAGCAGTAGTTGATGACATAGTAATAAATAAGTATATATAGATGATACGTATATTAGCGGAAGAAGTAGCTTTGTGCAGCCTGTATAAAAATCATGTAAGGTAACCTACAGCGGATACCTTCGGTTGTTAGGATTATATAAAGTTCGTGTTAAGCCCTTTGTTTTAAATTAAAATTCTCTAGCAGTTTCACCATTCTGGGCATCCACATCTGACACTAAAACCAGCACTGTTTATATCCTCAGTAGTTGTATTTAATGTCAAAAACCCCACAAAAAACTATTTTTGTGGGCCTGTGATCCACAAACCCCCACAGAATCATCAACTTCGCTCCATCGCTTAATTTATCTGGGCTATAGCGCGATCAATTTCGCTAATCTTTGCTTGACATCCCTTTACATATCTCTCTAAACTGTACAAATGTGGGAAAAAGTGGGGAATAGTGGATCTTAAGGGTTTACTAATTCAGACAAAGGTTAGATAGAAGGTCAAAAACTCAGATCATGTTTAGGGGCACGAGTGCTATAACGCTCGACAGTAAAAAGCGTATTACGATACCAACGAAGTATCGCGAGGAGCTTATTGCCGATTGCCAAGGAAAAATGGTTTGTACTGTTGATATTCAGCACCCTTGTTTATTGCTTTATCCGCTTCCTGAATGGGAAGAAATCGAATTAAAACTGTGTGGATTGTCATCGATTAATCCACAAGAGCGATTACTACAGCAAGTTCTGCTTGGCAATGCCTCCGATTGCGAAATGGACAAAAGTGGTCGCCTATTGATCAATGGGCCGCTGTGCCAGCATGCATCGCTAGAGAAAAGCGTAATGTTGGTAGGGCAGCTGAAAAAATTTGAAATTTGGAGTGAATCAGCTTGGCAAGCTCAAATGCAGCAAGGCATTAGCAAAATCCAAGCGGGCGAAATCGAATTAACTGAACGATTACTTGATTTATCACTATAAAAACAATGCCTGAAAAAAGTTCACACATATCTGTGTTGCTTGACGAAGCAATACAGGCACTAGCCATCAACGAAAGTGGCACCTATATCGACTGTACCTTCGGTCGAGGCGGTCATTCGACACAAATTCTCTCACAACTCTCTGAACAAGGTCATTTACTGGCGATCGATCGTGATCCCACAGCGATCGCAGCGGCAGAGAAATTCGCGGACGACTCACGTTTTGCAATTGAGCACTTTGGCTTTGCCGAACTGGGTAATATTGCTGAGAAACGTGAACTAATCGGGAAAGTCGACGGCATTTTATTCGACCTTGGTGTGTCCTCACCACAATTAGATGAAGCAGAGCGAGGCTTTAGCTTCATGAATGATGGTCCGCTCGACATGCGAATGGATACTACGCGCGGTGAAACGGCAGCTGAATGGTTGGCACGCGTTGATGTGGAAGATTTGAGCTGGGTTCTGAAAACCTTTGGCGAAGAGAAGCACGCGTGGCGGATCGCTAATGCAATTGTTGATAGCCGAGAGGAAAATCCTCTAACACGTACAGGGCAGCTAGCAAAGCTTATCGCGACAACAGCACCTCAACGAGAGATTAAAAAACATCCGGCGACGAGAAGTTTCCAAGCTATCCGCATATACATTAATTCTGAACTTGATCAGATTGAACAGGCGCTCGCTGCGTCTTTGAAGGTATTGAAACCAGGTGGCCGATTGGTGGTGATCAGTTTCCATTCTTTAGAAGATCGGTTGGTTAAGCAATTCATGCGCAAGCACTCTCAGGGTAAGCAAGTACCGCGTGGTATGCCAATTAGTGAAGCCGAACTTCAAAAAGGTAAAAAATTGAGCTTAGTGGGCCGTAAAACAAAGCCCAGTAAGGCTGAAGTCGAACGCAATGTCAGAGCGAGAAGTTCAGTATTGCGGGTAGCTGAGCGACTGGCCGACGACTAATGACTACGAAAAGGGCCGCTCTAGTCGTTGATATCGTCCACGACATACAGCAGCACTTGCTTACCTACGTGCTGTTAGTAGCTGTGGTGGCATCGGCATTTTCGGTGATTTATTTCACTCACGTTAATCGGCAAACCACCAGTGAACTGGAAGTGTTATTAACGGAACGAGATGAATTAGATATTGAGTGGAGAAACCTACTCATTGAACAGAATAGTTTATCGGAGCACAGCTCCATAGAACAAAAGGCATCTAAGATGCTAGAAATGAAAAGACCTGATACAGGAACGGAAGTAGTAATAACCATACCATGACCAGCTTGAATAAACGACAAAAGGCCAATCAAAAGCCCAGCACTGTTGCTTGGCGCTTTTATGTTGTGCTGTATGTTGTTGTTCTTATTTATGGTGTGCTGATGGCGCGTGCGGCTTACATTCAAGTGATTGAACCCGATATGCTTAAGAAGCAGGGTGATATGCGTTCACTCCGCACTGCCACCAGTCAGGTGCAGCGTGGTTCTATTCTTGACCGCAATGGTCGAGAGCTTGCGGTAAGTGTTCCTGTCGAAACTGTATGGGCTGACCCTAAAGTTGCAATGGACAACAACGCGCTTGCAATGACTAAGCATTGGGAAGCGCTCGCTGATGTACTTGGGCAAGACGTTAATAAGTTGATAAGCCGTGTAGTGCGAAATCCTCATAAACGCTTTGTCTACGTCGAACGTCAAGTTTCTCCTGTTATGGCCAACTACATCAAAGAGTTGAAAATTCCTGGTATATATCTTCGTAAAGAATCTAAGCGTTTTTATCCATCGGGTGAAAGTAGTGCGCACATCGTAGGATTCACCGATGTTGATGACAAAGGCATTGAAGGTGTTGAACGTGTTTATGATGCAGTGCTCACAGGCGTTGGTGGAGAAAAGAAATTTAGAAAAGATGCCAAAGGTCGCAAGATAGAAATTCTTTCAGTTGAAGAAGCAACGCCGCCGAAAGATGTGGTGTTGAGTATCGATCAACGTATCCAAGCGATCGCTTATCGCGAGCTAAAAGGCGCTGTACAGGCATTCAAAGCAACCTCAGGCTCGGTTATTGTTGCTGACGTTCACTCTGGTGAGATTCTAGCCATGGTTAACACGCCATCGTTTAATCCGAATAATCGTGCCAATACACCAGTTCACAAGTTCAGAAATAGAGCAATTACCGATTTCTTCGAGCCTGGTTCTACGATGAAACCATTATCTTTATTGACAGCGATGGAGTTTGGCGTCGCCAATGCAGATACGGTTGTTGATACTCATCCTGGTTGGATGCGACTTGGGGGCCGCAGAGTAAGTGACCCTACAAACCGTGGTGAAATTACCATGGAAGAAATTTTGATTCATTCCTCCAACATGGGGACAGCAAAACTCATTTTGGAATTACCGAAAGAGTTTTTATTGGACAAGTTCTTTGAGGTTGGCTTTGGCGAGCAAACGGGTACCAAACTTATTGGTGAAACTTACGGCATGATGCACGACAGACCGCGTTGGTCGCAGTTTGAATTAGCGACGCTATCGTTCGGTTATGCACTTGCTATCAGCCCACTGCAGCTGACACGTCTATATGCCACTATCGCCAATGGCGGTACGAAGATTCCACTGACAATATTGAAAAACCAACATGTCCCTGAGGGTGAGCGGATTTTTACCGAGTCACTGACTGCTGATTTACGGACTATGCTGGAAGGCGTTGTTGAAAACGGTGCTAAGAAAGCAAAAGTCGAAGGTTACCGCGTTGGCGGTAAGACAGGCACCAGTATTAAAGCAGTACCCGGCGGTTATGGTAATGACTACATCGGTTTATTTGCCGGTATGGCGCCAATCGACAATCCTGAAGTCGTTGTTGTTGTTGTGATTAACGAGCCCGGTGGTGACCTTTACCATGGTGGTGACGTTGCTGCACCAGTATTTTCTCGCGTAATGAAAGGTGCGTTGCAGGTACTTAATATTGCACCAGATAATGCGCCAATGGTTACGCGCCACTCGACAAACGAATCGCAAACCGCGCAAGGAGAAGGTGATGCTTAATAACCAAACTTTCTCTCAAACTCCCTCTATAGCCAACACACTCGAAACTTTCGGCATTGTGCAGCCGGACATTGAGAGTAAACACCTCGTAAACGATAGCCGGCAAGTCACAGATGGCGATGTCTTTTGCGCGGTTATTGGTAGTGCTAGCGATGGCAGACAGTTTATCGATAAAGCGATCTCATTGGGGGCTAGTTTAGTCATTGCTCAATGCCACCATCAGCAGCAGCATGGCAATCGTATAAAACGACAAGTTTCGTTGGAAAGTGGTGAAGAACGCAGTGTTGATATCGTTCAGTTCTATCAACTTGATACAGAATTATACGCGTTGGCTTCTACCTACTACGGCAAACCACAGTCAGCTATGTCGCTAATTGGTGTAACCGGTACGAATGGCAAGACGAGCACTACGCAGTTTATCGCTAGTCTTCTGATTGATTGTCAGCGCAAAGCCGCTGTTATTGGTACCACTGGCGCTGGCACGCTGGATAACCTAGTTCCTATTGCTAATACTACGCCTGGCCCTACAGAGCTAAATCAAATAATGGCGAGCTTTGCTGCTCAACATATTGATCATGTTGCTATGGAAGTTTCTTCTCACGCACTTGAGCAACAGCGCATTACTGCCGCGCAGCTCTCTGTCGCCGTGTTCACAAATCTGAGTCGCGACCATTTAGATTACCATGAGACGATGGCTGCTTATGCTGAAGCTAAGTTTGCCATATTTTCTGGCCAACCCTCGCAAGTCGCGGTGGTGAACGGCGACGACGAAGTGGCTCAGCAATGGCTCAATGATAAGAGAATTACGCAACCAACCATTGTTTATGGTGTTGCTGAAAGTGTTTGCCAATATCCACGCTTTGTTCAGGCTTCAGACATTACGTTAAGTGTCTCAGGTATAGAGTTTACCTTGACAACAGAATCTTCCAAAGCCCGAGTCAGCACTCGTTTACTTGGCAAGTTTAACGTCGAGAATTTGTTAGCGGCGGTAGGTGCATTGCTAGCATTAGAGATTCCTTTAGAAGCTATTGCCGAAGCTATTCCTGAGGTTAAACCAAGCCAAGGTCGCATGGAAACATTTAGCGCAGCAGATAAGGCGTTTGCTGTTGTTGATTATGCACATACGCCCGATGCACTCGAAAATGCTATTATCGCCTGTCGCCATCATTGCGACGGTGAACTTTGGGTTGTATTTGGTTGTGGCGGCGATCGTGACAAAGGCAAGCGTAGCCAAATGGGTAAAATTGCTGAAACGACAGCTGATCATGTAGTGATCACTAACGACAACCCAAGGACTGAGGCACCAGAGCTAATCGCCAACGACATTCTTAGCGGTTGCAATAAACCGGAAAAAATTACCGTCATGTTAGATCGAACACAAGCTGTGAAATCTACCTTGGCACATGCAAAGGCACATGACGTGGTGCTGTTAGCTGGCAAAGGTCATGAAAACACCATCGAAATTGCCGGAAAAATAACAGAATACAGTGAAAGGGCGCTTGTGAAAGCACTTTACATGGCGGAGGACGCCAATGATTAATTTAACGCTTGCAGAGATTGCACAAGCAACCTCGGGCAAACTCATCGGTGAAGACATAACTATTGATGCTATTGGCACCGATAGCCGAGCATTAACTTCAGGCCAGGTATTCTTGGCACTGAAGGGACCTAATTTTGATGGACACAAGTTCATTGAACAAGTCGCTTCACTCGGTGCTAGCGCTGTTATCGTCGATCACCCAGTTGATACATCGTTACCGCAAGTTGTGGTGGAAGATACGCGTTTAGCACTCGGTGCTATTGGCGCGCACGTCAAAGCGAAAATTGCACCTAAGACCGTCGGTATTACTGGAAGTAGTGGTAAAACTACGGTGAAAGAAATGGTTGCCGCGATTCTTTCTCGATTGGGCAATGTGTTAGCGACGAACGGCAATTTTAATAACGATATTGGCGTACCATTAACGCTTCTAAGATTAGAGGAGCAGCATGACTTCGCAGTCATCGAGATGGGCGCTAACAACATTGGTGAAATTGCTTATACAACTTGCTTGGTAAAACCTGATGTTGCCATTATCAACAATATCGCACCCGCTCACTTGGAGGGCTTTGGCGACCTATGTGGTGTTGCCCGCGCTAAAGGCGAAATCTTTGAGGGTATTCCTCAAGGTGGCGTGGCTATCTACAACAACGATACAAAATGGGCGAGTAAGTGGCAGTGGCGCTTAACAGACAAGAACGTTCGACGTTTTTCATGTGCAGAAACTGGCGAAACGGATTGCTATAGCGGTGAAGTCACGCTTGACGATAACGGTTGCGCTAACTTCAAACTTTCTGCTCATAAAGGTAGCACATACATTCAATTAGCCGTGCCTGGCAAACACAATGTATGTAATGCCGTGGCAGCAGCTGCAATCGCATTGGAATGTGGTGCAAGTCTCGATGATATCAAACTAGGTTTAGCTGAGATGGCGCCGGTGAAAGGTCGCCTAAACCTTTACCAACTTGATGATAATTGCAAGTTAATTGATGACACTTACAACGCCAATGTTGAGTCAATCAAAGCCGCAACAGAGTTGCTAGCCAGTTACCCAGGATATCGAGTTCTGATTTTAGGTGACATGGCTGAACTTGGTAGCGAAGCGCGCAGTTATCACCAGGAAGTAGGTGAACATGCCAAAGCACAGCAAATCGATACGTTATTTACTTTGGGCGTGCTGAGTCAAAGCACCGCTGACGGCTACGGTGAAGGTGGTCAGCATTTTAGTTCTAAAGAGAAGTTATTGGATAGCTTATTTGAGCATTTAGCTGGGGAATCGCGTCAAATCTCGATTCTAGTTAAAGGTTCTCGTAGTGCTCATATGGAGCACGTAGTAAACGAAATTATTGCTTGGCGTAAGAAAGATGCGGATCAAGTAGGCGAAAGTGGTGCAGAGGAGCACGCGTAATGTTGTATTGGTTAGGCGAGTACCTCACTCAGTTTTATTCCGGTTTTAACGTCTTTTCTTATCTGACGTTTCGAGCAATCGTAAGTACGTTAACAGCCTTGGTACTATCGCTTTATTTTGGTCCTAAATTGATCCGCGCATTGCAGCGTATGCAAATTGGTCAAACAGTTCGAGATGATGGGCCAGAGAGCCATTTGTCAAAGTCAGGTACGCCAACAATGGGCGGCATCCTGATTTTAGGGGCTATTGTTTTTAGTGTTTTATTGTGGGGCGATCTATCAAACACTTATGTGCTAACGACGCTATTTGTTGTGATTTCATTCGGTATCATCGGCTTCGTTGATGATTACCGCAAAGTTATTCGCAAAGATTCCAATGGATTGATTGCACGCTGGAAGTACTTCTGGCAAACCGTGATTGGCTTAACGACTGCGGTATTCTTGTATTCTCAAGCTCAGTCTCCTGCTGAAACTGAACTACTTATTCCATTTTTGAAAAATGTTATGCCGCAACTGGGCTTACTTTACATCGCGCTGGCATACTTCGTGATTGTTGGTACTAGTAATGCCGTTAACTTAACGGATGGCTTAGACGGTTTGGCGATTGTGCCAACCATCATGGTGGCTGGTGCATTTGCAGTATTCGCTTACGTTACTGGTAACGCGAACTTCTCCGAATATCTGAATATTCCACATATTGCACAAACCAGTGAGCTTGTTGTCGTTTGTACTGCGATTGTAGGGGCAGGTTTAGGCTTCCTGTGGTTTAACACTTACCCTGCACAAGTCTTCATGGGCGACGTTGGGTCGCTAGCACTAGGTGCTGCACTTGGTGTTATTGCTGTGTTAGTGAGACAAGAGTTGGTGCTACTGATTATGGGCGGTGTTTTCGTGATGGAAACCGTGTCTGTAATTTTGCAGGTTGGTTCATACAAGCTACGTGGACAACGTATTTTCCGGATGGCGCCGATTCATCACCACTATGAATTAAAAGGGTGGCCTGAGCCACGAGTGATCGTTCGTTTTTGGATTATCTCTCTGGTATTGGTATTGATTGGTTTAGCAACCCTGAAATTAAGATAGCAAAGCACGTTTAACATTGAAAAAAGAATAACTTGTAAAAGAACATTGGAATAAAAAGATAACACTCTGGATTTAAATTAAATGTTAACGATTTCATCTCTACAAAATAAGCGCATAGTCGTGTTAGGCCTTGGCCTAACAGGTATGTCGTTCGTTCGTTTTCTAACGAACAATGCGCTTGATTTTGTCGTTAATGACAGTCGAGAGCAGCACGGTCAGTTCGCAGAACTTCGCCAAGAGCATCCAGAGGTTCAGCTTTTTACTGGTAAGTGGCATGCAGATGTTATTCAGTCTGCTGATTTATTACTAGTGAGCCCAGGCGTTGATATTACCCAAAGTGACATCGCAGATAATATTCGTAGTGATGCAGAAGTGTGGGGTGACATAGAGCTATACGCGCGCATTAAATCGACACCGACTATTGCTATAACTGGCTCTAACGGTAAGTCGACGGTGGTGAGCATGCTGCAGCATGTCGCTCAATCATTAGGTATCAATAGCCAACTAGGTGGTAACGTTGGCGTGCCTGTGCTGGATACTTTATGTGCTGATGCAGAGCTACTGATTCTTGAACTATCAAGTTTTCAATTGGAAACGATTTGTTCATTAACGCCGAAAGTCAGCTGTATCCTTAACATTAGTGATGACCATCTAGATCGCCACAAAACGATGGAAGTCTACACTGCGCTCAAACAACAAATCTATCAAGGTGCGGAATTTGCCATTTTTAATCGCGACGATAAAGCGACTGTCCCAAGCTTGGCAACGACTGAACTTCCAACGAACAGCTTTGGTGTTAATACCGAAAGTGATAGCTCAAATTCGCTATTCATAGCGGAATTTGAAGGTACGAATTATTTAGCCAAAGGTAGCCAGCTGCTGATGCCAATCAGCTCACTGCAAGTATCAGGCATTCACAATGCGATTAATGCACTAGCGGTTATTGCTATTGGTGAGGTATTAGCTTGGCCAATGGAAGGTATGCTTTCAGCGCTGCAAACATTTGAAGGGCTACCGCATCGCTGTCAGGTAATTGCGAGCGAGGATGGTGTTTGCTGGATCAATGATTCTAAGGCAACTAATGTCGGCGCGACTGTGGCCGCTATTGAGGGCATTTCGCCAACTATTGCTTCGGATAAAAAGTTAATCCTAATTGCTGGCGGCGACGGTAAAGGCGCAGATTTTAGTGCGCTGAAATCTATTATCGACTCGAACGTAAACTTTACCTTTGCTTTAGGCAAAGATAAAACTGAAATTCTTGCGTTAAGCGACCGCAGTCAAGCGGTTGACTCTATCGAGCAAGCCGTTGCTTTAGCAAAAGCAAAAGCGCAACCTGGTGATGTAGTGTTACTTTCACCAGCATGTGCAAGCATCGATATGTTTGCCAACTTTATGGCTCGTGGAAATGCGTTCGTCAGCGCGGTGCAAGACATTAAGGAGGCAAGCTAATGGCAGCTAATTTCTCCTTACGTGTAATGAGTATGCCTACAATGCCACAATGGATGAAGGTAGATACGAACGCTAATGTTACCTTTGACCGCAGTTATATTCTGCTAGCGATTGCTATGTATGTGATTGGCTTGGTGATGGTGACAAGCGCTTCTATGCCTGTGGCTGAGCGGCTTTTTGATGACCCATTCCACTTTGTTATTCGCCACGGTATCTATATTGTGCTGAGCTCGATCATTGCAGCCTTTGCTCTACAGCTCCCTATGTCTTGGTGGCATAACTACAGTGGTAAGCTTTTATTATTGGCAATCGTGTTATTGATTGTTGTGCTAGCGATTGGCCGAACAGTAAATGGTTCAACGCGTTGGATTGTTGTTGGACCCATTACAATTCAAGCAGCAGAGCCAGCAAAATTATTCTTTTTCTGTTACTTGGCTGCTTACTTAGTGCGCCGTCGTGACGAAGTAATGGAGAACATCAAAGGTTTTGCTAAACCACTTGTTGTGTTTGGCGTATTAGCCATGTTGCTATTGCTTCAACCTGACCTTGGAACTGTCATTGTAATGTTCGTGACGACATTTGGTTTATTGTTCCTAGCAGGCGCGAAACTTTGGCAGTTTATTGCGGTTGCGAGCGTTGGCGTAGGTGCGCTATCATTGCTCGCCATTTTTGAGCCCTATCGCTGGCGCCGTGTTACCAGCTTTTTAGATCCATGGGCAGACCCTTTCGGCAGTGGCTATCAGTTAACGCAATCGTTAATGGCGTATGGTCGTGGTGAAGTCTTTGGTCAGGGGTTAGGAAACAGTATCCAGAAGCTAGAATATCTGCCAGAGGCACATACTGACTTTGTCATGGCTGTGCTTGCAGAAGAGTTCGGTTTTATTGGTATCTGTACCATTTTAGTATTGAGTTGTATTTTAGTGATTAAAGCATTGTTGCTTGGCCGCAAAGCGGTGAATAAAGAAAAGTATTTTGAAGGTTTTTTTGCTTACGGTATTGGTATTTGGATGTGTTTCCAAGCGGCCGTAAACATTGGTGCTAGTGCAGGCATCGTTCCTACCAAAGGTCTCACCATGCCACTGATTAGTTACGGTGGTAGCTCCATGATTATTATGACTATTGCGATTGTTGTGCTACTGCGCATCGATCATGAAATTCGTTTGCAAAGTTTACAAGCAACGCAAGCGAATGGTGCGAGTCGTAAAGCTCCTAAAAAGGGGGCGGCTGATGAGTAAGTCTAATCCAAAGTTATTAGTGATGGCTGGCGGTACGGGGGGACACATCTTCCCTGGAATCGCCGTTGCAAAAGCGCTTGAGGAACAGGGCTGGGATATTCATTGGCTTGGCACAGCGAAACGTATGGAAGCCGACTTAGTGCCGCAGTACGGCTACCCCATTTCGTTTATCAATATTGCAGGACTTCGCAATAAAGGCTGGAAAGAACTGGTTAAGCTGCCGTTCAAGCTGTTTATGTCACTGTGGCAGTCAGTCAAAGTGATTAACCAAGTTAAGCCTGATGTTGTTCTAGGTTTAGGTGGATATGCTAGTGCACCAGGTGGCGTAGCGGCTTGGTTAATGGGCAAACCATTGGTATTGCATGAACAAAATGCTGTTGCAGGCATGAGTAATCGCTATTTATCAAAAATTGCTAAGCGCGTGCTTTGTGCTTTCCCGAATGCGTTCAAAAAGAAAGTAGAGGCAGAAGTTGTTGGCAATCCACTTCGTAAAGAAATGGTTGAGTTAGAGCAAGTCGTTTCAGTTCAGCCGGCAAGTAGCAAAAAAGTACTCGTTGTCGGTGGCAGTCTAGGCGCGAAAGTTTTTAACGATACGGTCCCAGCAGCCATCAAACAGATTCAGCAGCAACAAATTCAAGTTTGGCATCAAACCGGTAAAGGTAATGCTGAAGAAGTTCAGTCGAGATACGAGCAAAGTGAACTACCAAGTGAGCGCATTAAAGTAACCGAGTTTATCGAAGATATGGCGGAAGCCTATAACTGGGCAGATGTAGTGGTTTGTCGTGCTGGTGCGTTAACAGTTTCAGAATTGGCGATGGCAGGTAAGCCCGCGATATTTGTTCCACTTCCGCATGCAGTTGATGACCATCAAACAAAGAATGCGAATTATTTGGTTCAGCGAGGCGCTGCCAAACTAATTGTACAAAGAGATTTTAACGGTACAACGCTCGCGCAAATGCTCAATAGCATTTTTAGCTCAGATGCGGTTGTTCGAAATATGTCAAAGGCTGCATTGGATGCAGCTCATGCGGACGCAACGACTAAAGTTGCTGACGCCTGTAAGGAGTTAGTAATACATGACTAATTCAATACAGTTAAACCAGAAAAAAGAAGTAATGAATAAAGCTGAAGTGAACACTCACAAGCAAGATAAGCTAGTTAAAGCATCGTCTGAAATGAATCCACCAGAGATGCGCCGCGTCAAACAAATTCACTTTGTAGGCATTGGCGGTGCTGGCATGGGAGGCATAGCTGAGGTGTTGCTCAATGAAGGTTACCAAATCTCGGGTTCAGATATCGCAGAAAATGCGGTCGTAAAACGTCTCGTATCGCTTGGCGCAACGGTTCATATCGGCCACCAAGAAAGTAACACTGATGGTGCGAGTGTTATTGTCGTATCGACCGCTATTGATAAAAGCAATCCTGAAATCATTGCCGCATTCGAAAAGCGCATTCCAGTTGTTCGCCGCGCCGAAATGCTGGCTGAGTTAATGCGCTTTAGACACGGTATTGCTATTGCTGGTACACACGGTAAAACAACGACAACTAGTTTAATTGCCAGTATTTTAGCCGAAGGTGAGTTTGACCCAACATTTGTGATTGGTGGCTTGCTAAATAGTGCAGGTACCAATGCACGTTTAGGCACTAGCCGTTATTTAGTGGCCGAAGCTGATGAGTCAGATGCGTCATTTTTACATTTACAGCCTATGGTTGCCGTAGTCACTAATATCGATGAAGACCATATGGAAACGTATGAAGGTAACTTTGAAAAACTTAAAGATACCTACGTTGAGTTTCTACATAACTTACCGTTTTATGGCTTGGCTGTAGTCTGTATCGACAATCCTGTCGTGCGCGAGATTATCCCTCGCATCGGTCGACAAGTAATTACTTATGGCTTTAGCGAAGATGCTGATGTTAAAGCGACCAATTACCGTCAGACTTCTGGAAAGAGTTACTTTTCAGTAGAAGTTGATGGTGAAACATACTTAGATGCGCAAGTTAATTTACCGGGCGAGCACAACGTGTTGAACGCTTTGGCTGCTATTGCTGTTGCAAAAGATGAAGGTGTTGCACCAAAAGCTATTCAAAAATCACTTGGCGAGTTCGCAGGTATTGGCCGTCGTTTTGAGCATCTTGCAGACCTTAGCACTGATGCTGGTGATATGGTGTTGATAGACGATTACGGTCACCATCCTAAAGAAGTTGAAGCAACGATCAAAGCGATGCGCAATGGCTGGCCGGATAAACGCTTGGTCATGATATTTCAACCGCACCGATATTCGCGTACTAGAGATTTATTTGAAGACTTCGTTGAAGTGCTTTCTGAAGTTGACTCACTCTTTTTGTTAGATGTTTATGCAGCAGGTGAAGCACCAGTGGCAACTGCTGATAGCAAAGCATTAGCAAGAGCGATTAGACAGCGCGGCCAAATTGAGCCGGTGTATGTCAGTAACCGAGAGATGTTACCAACACTGCTTGCTAATCACCTTAAAGATAATGACATGGTCATTACGCAAGGCGCAGGAAATATCGGCGCGATTGCTCGTGAAATAGCGGCGGATCCTCTTCTAACAGGAGGCCAACGCTAATGGCAGATGCAGTTCAACATATCGCTGTACTTTATGGAGGCACATCTGCTGAGCGAGAAGTGTCTCTTGCTTCCGGTAAAGCAGTTGCGAACGGTTTAAGGCAAGCTGGCTATCAAGTCACCTTGTTTGATACCAAAGAGCGCGATATTGAAGAATTAAAACAGCTGGCAGTCGACAAAGTATTCATAGCCTTGCATGGCCGAGGTGGTGAGGATGGCTGCCTGCAAGGAGCACTTGAGTTTATTGGTATTCCATATACGGGGTCAGGTGTACTTGGCTCTGCGTTAGCGATGGATAAAGTACGTACTAAGTTGGTACTGCAAGCGCTTGGATTACCAACGGCAAAATTCAGCATTGTGAATCGCGAGCAATTTAACCGCGGTGATAGCGCGCAAATTATTGACGCGTTGGGCGGCAAAGCAATGGTTAAGCCTGCCAATGAAGGTTCAAGTATTGGCATGGCAAAAGTGACTTCGGCCGACGAACTAAATATCGCGCTTGAAAATGCGTTTAACTTTGATGACCAAGTACTTGTTGAAGCATGGATTGAAGGTCCTGAATACACGGTTGCTGTGTTAGGGGAAGAAGTGTTGCCAGCGATTCATATGGAAACACCGAGAGATTTTTACGATTACGAAGCCAAGTATAAAAGTACGACAACTCAGTATCATTGTCCTTGTGGACTGTCTGAAGCTGATGAAAGTGAACTGAAATTGTTAGCAGCAAAAGCATTTGATGCTGTGGGTGCAAAGGGTTGGGGCCGCGTAGACATCATGCGTAGTGAAGCTGGTCAATGGCAAATTTTGGAAGTGAATACTGTGCCAGGCATGACGGAGACATCGTTAGTGCCGAAAGCCGCTAAAGTGTTTGGCTTATCGTTTTCGGAGTTAGTCAGTCAAATCGTTGAGATGGCAGAGCAACTCGATGGTGATGGACGATAGGGCTAAGTAAGTAATATGACAGCAAAGCAATCACAAGAGAAAACAAAGCTTGAAACGCCAGTTCATTGGTCGTTTTGGGCTGGGTTGTTATTTTTCTTTGTGGTTGTTGTCGCAATGCTGTCGATGGTTTGGTTTGTTTATAAGCGTGTTAATGCAGAAGAAGCTGCGCCAGTTACGTCAGTAAAAATTAGTGGTGAGATGCCCTATACCCAGCGCAGCGATATTATGAAAGCGCTTGATGAGCTCAACACCAGTAATTTTTTTAAAGTAGACGTTAATCGCGTGCAAGAAACGATTAATGATTTGCCATGGGTTTATTCTGTTGCAGTGCGCAAGCAGTGGCCGAACGAATTAAAGATTTATGTTGTAGATCAGTCGCCGATTGCTCGCTGGAATGGTGATTTTTTTATCAATGAGTATGGCACGGCTTTTCAAGCAGATGCTGGGCGGGTGAATCATAAATTACCAGCTTTTTATGGTCCGGAAGGTAGTGAATTGGTAGCACTTGATAACTTCAAAAGTTTAAACAAGTTGTTGACCTACCGCAGCTTGGCAATAGACGAATTAGTGCTTTCAGAGCGCTTTTCGTGGCAATTGACGTTAAGTGATGGTGTGCAAGTAAATTTGGGTAGAGAAGAGCGAGTAGAACGCATTCAACGTTTTATGGATATTTACCCACAAATAAAAACGTATCGTAAAGAAGGCGAAGAAATTGATTATATCGATCTTCGTTACGATACCGGAGTAGCAGTTGGCTGGAAGCCTGCAGTAACAGAGCAAAGAGTTTAATTTGATGGCGAAAGTAGCAGACAGAAAATTAGTAGTTGGCTTAGATATCGGCACCTCGAAAATATCGGTCGCCGTGGGTGAGATAACGCCAGAAAATAAGCTAAGTATCGTTGGTGTCGGCAATCAGCCGTCACGAGGCATGGATAAAGGTGGCGTAAACGATTTGAATTTGGTTATTCAATCAATTCAACGCGCTATTAACGAAGCTGAATTAATGGCTGATTGCCGTATTAGCTCTATCTATTTGGGCATTTCTGGTAAACACATCAGTTGTCAAAATGAAAACGGTATGGTGCCTATTAGCGATAACGAAGTTGTGCAAGAAGACGTTGATAACGTTATTCACACTGCTCGCTCGGTGCCTATTTCGGCAGAACGCCGAATGCTACATGTGTTGCCACAAGAATTTAGCATCGACTGTCAAGACGGTATTAAAAGCCCGATAGGAATGTCTGGCGTGCGTATGGAAGCAAAGGTACACATTGTGACCTGCGCTAACGATATGGCCAAAAATTTAGTGAAGTGTGTGGAGCGCTGCGAACTTAAAGCTGATCAGCTAATTTTCTCAGCTCTAGCGTCAAGCTACGCAGTAGTCACAGAAGATGAAAAAGAACTAGGTATCTGCGTGGTAGATATCGGTGCCGGTACGATGGACTTAACCGTATTTACAGGTGGTGCGCTTCGTCACACTGCGGTTATTCCTGTGGCAGGTAATCAAGTTACAAGTGATATCGCGAAAATTTTTAGAACACCACTTAGCCATGCGGAAGACATTAAAGTGCAGTACGCGTGTGCACTTCGCCAAATGGTAAGTATGGAAGAGAGCATTGAAGTGCCAAGTGTCGGTGGACGTCCGGCACGTACTATGTCACGCCATACATTGTCAGAAGTAGTTGAGCCTCGTTACCACGAACTATTTGAATTAATTCAAGAAGAGTTAAGAGAGGCTGGTTTAGTCGATCAAATTGCGGCTGGTTATGTATTAACTGGTGGTACATCGAAAATGGAAGGTGTTGTGGAATTTGCCGAAGAAGTTTTCCAGATGCCAGTACGCATTGCTAAGCCGTTACCTGTGGAAGGTTTAAATGAATATGTTGATGACCCAACGTATTCAACAGTTGTTGGCTTGCTTCATTACGGCCTGCAGGAGAGCGGCAATGAAGAAGCGAGTAAGAAGAATGTCGAAGGTGTGACAGATTTATGGTCACGCATTCATGCCTGGTTTAAGGGCGAGTTTTAAGCGTTATTCATTGGCTTAACTTGGCATTGCTGGGTTAGGTCTTGAATGACAGAAGTTTAATTTTTTGGTGGAACAAAAACGTTAAAAATGGAGAGAATAAAATGTTTGAATTGATGGAAGATCACAGCGAAGAAGCAGTCATTAAGGTGGTTGGCGTTGGTGGCGGTGGCGGTAACGCTGTCGAACACATGGTAAGCCAAACTATCGAAGGTGTTGAGTTCATTACGGCTAACACTGACTCACAGGCGCTTCGTAATTCGTCTGCGAATGTTACATTACAAATCGGTGGTGATGTAACAAAAGGTCTTGGTGCTGGCGCTAACCCAGAGATTGGTCGTCGTGCTGCTGAAGAAGATCGCGAAACAATTAAGCAAACGCTACAAGGCGCCGATATGATCTTTATTGCTGCTGGTATGGGTGGTGGTACAGGTACAGGTGCTGCGCCAGTGGTTGCAGAAGTTGCTAAAGAAATGGGGATATTAACAGTTGCTATTGTGACTAAACCATTCCCATTCGAAGGCAAAAAGCGTATGAACTACGCTGAGCAAGGGATCGAATTCTTAGCTAAGCACGTAGACTCATTAATTACGATTCCTAATGAAAAGTTATTAAAGGTTCTGGGTCCAGGCACATCGCTACTTGACGCATTTAAAGCTGCAAATAACGTTTTATTAGGTGCTGTTCAAGGTATTGCGGAACTTATTACGCGTCCGGGACTCATAAACGTGGATTTCGCCGATGTTCGCACGGTGATGTCTGAAATGGGAACTGCGATGATGGGGTCTGGTTTAGCGTCGGGTGAAGATCGTGCTGAAGAAGCGGCCGAAGCAGCAATTTCGAGCCCGTTACTTGAAGACGTAGACCTAGCGGGTGCACGCGGTATTTTAGTAAACATTACTGCAGGTATGGATATCAGTATTGATGAGTTTGAAACAGTTGGTAACGCTGTGAAAGCCTTCGCATCAGAAAATGCAACGGTAGTAGTTGGTGCTGTGATTGACCCAGAAATGACTGATGAGCTACGTGTAACTGTAGTTGCTACAGGCATCGGCGCTGCGCATAAACCTGATATTACACTTGTTAACCCTGCACCTGTTGAACATCAGCAAATTGTAGGTGGAGACTATGTAGCACAAGGTCAACCGCAACAAGCGCAAATAGCTCTGCCTGAAAGTAATCAGGCTGCAGAGCCAGTGAAGCAAAGTGCACAAGCGTTAGACGAGTACTTAGATATTCCAGCGTTTTTACGTAAGCAAGCTGACTAATCGTTAGACAGATAATCTGTCTAACAAACTCTAGCGAGTTTTTACGCAAGAAAAACGCCAAATATGTGGCGATTTTGATCTTGCTGGTAAATTTTGATATATTACGCCACCGCTCTAGTAGGTGGTCGGATGTTTTCCGAAATTTTTTGGCTAATTTAAGGCAAGTATGATTAAACAACGTACATTAAAAGATAGTGTTTCAGCAGTTGGTGTTGGTTTGCACAAAGGTGAAAAGGTAAGGGTCACTCTCCGTCCTGCGCCTGCAAACACGGGTATTGTATTCCGTCGTGTTGACCTTGACCCTGTTGTTGATATTAAAGCTTCGCCAGAAGCTGTTGGCGAAACAACGCTATGTACCTGTTTGGTTAATGAAGAAGGTGTACAGATTTCCACCGTCGAGCATCTACTAGCTGCAGTAGCGGGTTTAGGTTTAGATAACTTAGTTATCGACGTAAACTCGCCAGAAGTTCCTATTATGGACGGCAGCTCATTACCTTTTGTTTATCTTATCCAGTCGGTTGGTATTGAAGAGCAGAACGTTGCAAAACGCTTTTTGCGCATTAAAAAACCAATTCGAGTTGAAGAGGGTGATAAATGGGCAGAGCTTTTACCTTATGAAGGTTTTAAAGTTGATTTTGCCATTGAGTTTGATCACCCTGTTATTGCCAAAACCGGTCAAAATATGACGATGGATTTAACCTCGTCATCATTTATCAAAGAAATCAGCCGCGCGCGTACTTTCGGCTTTATGAAAGACATTGAGTTTTTGCGTTCACATAAACTAGCGTTAGGCGGCAGCTTAGAAAACGCGATAGTGCTTGATGACTATCGTATGCTGAACCCAGAAGAGCTTCGTTACGATGACGAATTCGTGAAGCATAAGATTCTTGACGCAATTGGTGACTTGTACATGGGGGGCGTAAGCATTTTAGGTGAGTTACGCGCGTTTAAATCAGGCCACGCTCTGAACAACATGCTACTTCGAGAAGTTTTCAAGCAAACCGAAGCTTGGGAGTGGGTAACATATGAAGATGAAGCAGCTGCACCTATTATGTTCCAGGAGGCCGGAGCGCTAGCTTAGTCAAGAAGCCTTAATCTAAAAAGCCAGCATCATATGCTGGCTTTTTAGTTTCTGGTGGCTAACTTTTATGTGTCTTTCAGCTCATCGTCAGTGGCGAGTGCTGCAAGCTTAAGTAATTTTTCCTGAAGTGATTTTGGCGCTTTTTCGGCCACCCCTTTTAATTGCTCAGCTGTAGAAGTAGACAAACGCTTCTTTGGTTTTTCTTTCTTAGTTTCCACTGCTTTGTTGTGCGCTTGTGCAACTCGGCTTGAAAACTCAGGTGTAACTTTGATCTGAATTTGGCTGATGTCCCCATTGCTCGCTTGCGAAAGTGTTTGTGCTATACGGTTCTTTTCAAATTGCAGTCGTTGGCTCCAAACAGCAGAAACTACCTCAATAACGACGACGTTTTGTTTAATGTTGCCTATTCGCCAAGTATCTACTGGTAGATCAGGGCATATTTGTCGTACAATTGAGTTGATTTGTTTTAAAAAGTTGGTTTTTTGGTTGATTTGTGCCAAAGTGCCGCTCGTCTTATTGATTAATAACGATACATCAATAGGATTTTTGGTTTTTCTATACATAGCGTCACTCAAGCTTAAACTAGCTTCGCACAATCAAGACTGGGATTTATGAGTTTAACACTACTATACCGTGGAAAAAACGTTAGATTTTCAATGAAACTTTCTAAGCTTCATTGGTTGTCCGCTATTGCCGTTTTTGCTCTTGTATCCGGCCTGATTGTTCACCTTTTTATTTCTTCTAAAGCTATTCCTCAAACTATTCTTGCAGATAACGTTACTATCGATACAGCGCTTCCAGTAAGTGCAATGGAATCTAGTGATAAGCAACAAATCATTGCTCTAACATTAAAGTTGGCAGAGTTGCAGTCACAAGTACTGCGTTTAAATGCACTTGGTGACAGGCTCGCTGATGAAAACGATATATCTGAGAAAGAATTTAATTTTGACGAAATGCCGCCAGCAGGTGGCCCCGCTCAGAGCGCTGAAGCTGTCAATAACAAAACACTTGCTGAGTTATTGTTAGAGATAAATGCACTTGAGCATGAATTAGATAGAGAAGAAAAACAATTAAAGGTACTTGAATCACTTACTTTAGGTCACCATATACAAAGCAGTAGCTATTTATCGGGACGACCTATTGTTAAAGGCTGGCTCTCTTCTTATTACGGTATTCGAAAAGATCCGTTTAGTAAGCGACCTGCCATGCATAAAGGTGTTGACTTTGCTGGTAAAGAAGACGCGCCAATTATTGCGACTGCAGGTGGTGTTATTATCTGGGCTAGTGAGCGTTATGGTTACGGCAACTTAATTGAAATCGACCATGGTGACGGATACAAAACCCGTTACGGTCATAACAAAGAGTTGTTGGTAAACCTTGGCGACGTTGTCGAGAAAGGGCAGGTTATAGCAAGAATGGGGAGTACGGGACGCTCTACAGGGCCTCATGTACACTATGAAATTCTGCGCAATAACACGCAAATTAACCCTATTAAGTACGTGTATCGCAAAGCAAAATAATCCCGAAAAAAATTTTTAAGTTTTAGTAAAGGGTCCGTCCCTTTGCTCTTTATTTTAGTAGTTGAAGATTTTCTCTTCTGAACATGGTTTAACAAGATGTTTGTAAAGTTAATGACAAAGGTATTCGGTAGTCGCAATGACAGACTATTGAAGAAAATGCGCAAAGAAGTACACAAGATAAACGCATTGGAAGCGACAATAGAAGCGCTGTCTGATGAAGAGTTGAAAGCTAAAACTACAGAATTTAAAGAACGTGTAAGTGGCGGTGATACTCTCGAGGCTATTTTACCCGAGGCATTTGCCGTTGTTCGTGAAGCGAGTAAACGTGTATTTGGCATGCGTCACTTCGATGTTCAAATGATCGGTGGCATGGTGTTGAACCAAGGTAAGATTGCCGAAATGCGTACTGGTGAAGGTAAGACTCTTACAGCGACACTTCCTTCATACTTAAATGCATTATCAAGCAAAGGTGTTCACGTTGTTACCGTTAATGATTACCTTGCAAAGCGTGACGCTGATTGGTCACGTCCATTATTTGAATTCTTAGGTCTTACTGTTGGCTGTAACATTCCTGGCATGTCACAAGCTGACAAAAAGTCAGCATATGAATGTGATATCACTTACGGTACCAACAACGAGTTTGGTTTCGACTACCTACGTGACAACATGGCCTTTACCATTGATGATCGCGTTCAACGCCCACTTAATTTTGCTGTAGTGGATGAGGTTGACTCGATCCTTATTGATGAAGCAAGAACACCGCTGATTATCTCTGGCCAAGCAGAAGATAGTTCAGAGCTTTACCAAGCAATTAATGCGATTGTGCCGAGTTTAGAGCGTCAAAGTGAAGAAGACAAAGACGAAGAAGTTGGCCAATCAGAAGACTTCGTTGTTGGTGATTTTACCATTGATGAGAAAGCAAAGCAGGTTTACTTAACAGAACGTGGTCAAGTGCGTGTTGAGGAAATCTTAAGTGAGAAAGGCCTTCTCAAGGAAGGTGACTCACTGTTTGCCGCTGCGAATATTTCATTGCTACACCACGTAATGGCAGCATTGCGCGCTCATAACCTGTTCCAGAAAGATGTCGATTACATCGTCAAAGAAGATGAAATTGTCATTGTAGATGAGCATACTGGCCGTACAATGGAAGGACGTCGTTGGTCTGAAGGTTTGCATCAAGCTGTTGAAGCTAAAGAAGGTGTACGCATTCAGAATGAAAACCAAACGTTAGCGTCAATCACGTTCCAAAACTACTTCCGTATTTATGAAAAACTGTCGGGTATGACAGGTACAGCTGATACAGAAGCTTTCGAATTCAATCATATCTACGGTCTTGAGACAGTCATTATTCCTACGAATAAGCCAATGATTCGTAAAGATATGGCCGACCTTATCTACTTAACAGCTGAAGAAAAATATGAAGCTATTTTGGAAGATATCAAAGACTGTGTTGACCGTGGTCAGCCTGTACTTGTTGGTACTATCAGTATTGAAACATCAGAATTCTTATCGGCATTCTTAAAGAAATCTAAGATTAAGCACAAGGTATTGAATGCTAAATTCCACCAACAGGAAGCAGAGATTGTAGCTGAGGCAGGTAAGATTAGCGCGGTAACGATTGCAACTAATATGGCTGGTCGTGGTACCGATATCGTATTAGGTGGTAATTTAGACGCTGCCATTGCCAAGCTTTCAAATCCGACAGAGGAACAAATCGAAAAAGTAAAGACTGAGTGGAAAGAAGAGCACGATAAAGTGCTTGAGCTTGGTGGTTTACATATTATCGCAACTGAACGTCATGAGTCTCGCCGTATTGATAACCAATTACGTGGTCGTTCAGGCCGTCAAGGTGATGCCGGTTCAACTCGTTTCTACCTATCGATGGAAGATGGCTTAATGCGTATCTTTGCGTCAGAGCGTATTGCTAATATGATGCGTAAGCTAGGCATGGAACGCGGTGAAGCTATCGAGCATCCTTGGGTAACTAAGAGTATTGAAAATGCTCAGCGCAAGGTAGAAGGTCGTAACTTTGATATTCGTAAACAATTACTTGAATTTGATGATGTTGCTAACGATCAACGTAAGGTTATTTACGAACAACGTGATGAATTACTAAATGAAAGTGATATTGGCGAAGTTGTAGGTGTAATCCGTAACGATGTATTAAATGGCATTATCGACCAACACATTCCGCCACAGTCATTAGAAGAAATGTGGGATGTTCCAGGTCTTGAAGAGCGCTTAAAAGGGGAATTCAATACAGAATTGCCAATTACTCAATGGCTAGAAGAAGATAAGAGTCTACACGAAGAAACACTACGCGAGAAAATTGTTGAGACTTTCGAAGCTGCGTATAAGTCGAAGGAAGAAATGGTAGGTGCTGACGTTATTCGCCAGTTTGAAAAAGCAGTTATGCTTCAGAGTTTAGATTCACATTGGAAAGAGCATTTATCGGCAATGGATCATTTGCGTCAAGGTATTCACTTGCGTGGATATGCTCAGAAGAATCCTAAGCAAGAATACAAACGAGAGTCGTTCGAGCTATTCTCTGAAATGCTTGATAACCTGAAATATGACGTTATTGGCATCTTGAGTAAGGTACGCATTCAAGCGGAATCTGATGTTGAAGCGGTTGAAGAGCAGCATCGTAAGGCTGACGAGCAGCCAAAGAACTTTCAGCATGAGTCAGCAACAAATGAAGTAGCCCCAGAGCAGAAACGGCAAACACCAAGAGTGGGCCGTAATGAGCCATGTCCATGTGGCTCAGGTAAAAAGTATAAACAGTGCTGCGGTAAGCTTAACTAGAACTTTATAAAGCAATTGTTTAGAAAGGGGATTTATTCCCCTTTTTTAATGCTCAGAATTTACGGAGAAAAAGAAATTGAAACAGGTTCATGTAGCAGTAGGTGTCGTCTTAAGGGATGGACAGGTATTCTTAACTCGTCGTCATCAAGACGCTCATCAAGGCGGTAAATGGGAGTTCCCAGGTGGCAAGGTGGAAAATAATGAAACGGTTGCTCAGGCGCTTTCTAGAGAGCTTAATGAAGAAATATCGATAGATGTATTGGCTTGCACACCATTCATGGAAATAAACCACGATTATGGAGACAAGAAAGTAAAATTAGATATCTTCCTAGTTGAACAGTTTAATGGTGAACCAAACTCAGCTGAAGGAAATGAACAGCAATGGTGCAATATAAAGTCTTTGGCAGATTTAGTCTTTCCAGCAGCTAACGGCGTTATCGTTGAGAAATTGATGGCAATGTAGGTTCAAACTAAGCCTTAGGTTACTATAAGGGGACTATTTGTCGTTCCCCTTTTGTCTTTAATGTCTAATGAGACATTCTTGCTTAACGGGCTTAGGATCTTATTCTGGTTCGACAAAAAATTTATGGTGTTGAAGAAACTGCTCCTCTAATGCGTCAATCATTTTTTCTGACATAGGTTCTGCGCTTTGCATTGGCTGACTAATCTTATGATTTTCTTCAGCCCAATCACCTAAATCTATTAACTTACAGCGTTCCGAACAGAATGGACGGAAAGTATTTTCTTCATTCCAAGCGACTTTATTATCACAAGTAGGGCAATTAACAGTAAGAGACATAATCTATAAAGGGGGCTGTGACCAGTATCCGCAGAGTATAGCTTTAGCAGCGAGCCAGTTCAAACTCTACAGGGTCACTGGTGTATTTACGTCCATCTTTTTCGCATGGTAGCATAAACCGAATAGAGTATCTAAAACGATTACCACTGACGGTGGGATAGCAAAGTTGTTTACTGTTTAGCTTTATGCGCAATAAAAGCAAGCCTTCACCATTGTCCTGATAAAAGCCTTTTTCTGCCGAGATAGTTTTGAAATCAGATTTTTGTCGCAAGAATTTGAGTACGAGGGAAATACTTCTCTCTAATTTATCTAGTTTCCCTAACCAATATTCTAAGCTTTCTCCCACATTTTCCACTGGTTGGTTTAACCAAAACTTTAGCTGCGGCAAATCAAATGTAGAGCTACCACCTTGAATCGCAAACCGCTGCTTTATTGACGATAATAGTTTGTCACTGCGTAGTGGTTCCCATGGAGGAGCACCACTTCGAAGTGTACAAATTAAGCCAACAGTTTGTTTTAAGTTTTCTTCTAATGCTGAGCTATTAATTTCAGGGGACTGAGACCATAAGACTAAATGCTGTTCTAGTCGTTCTAAGTCTTTGATGAGTTCACCGCGGACGTCATTGCGCTCGAGCGTTCCGAGAATGGCAAAAATTGCATTGAAGAAGACGTGGTAGTTGTTTGAAATATTGTCAGGTGAGCAACTGTCAGCTTGAGCGAATAATTGCTCAAGTTTGAGGTAGTTCCTAATCCGCTCGTTTAACGGGTGCTCATATAAAACTGACGTCATTACAGTATGTTGCGGTTAAATTGTACACCTATATTAACCATAGTATTTTCAAATGGCGACATTTTTTTTGCAAAATTTTGCAAAATCAGAAACTTGTGGATGTCTGTATATCTTTTATTCAACAGATAAAGTGTCATTTAGCATACAAAAAGCGTTTTCGAGTTATATTTCATAGCTAATTAGCTAGCTAATGCTAAATACGTTTGATGTAGTTTACGGACTTGTTCTTTGATGGAACTTAAGTCATCACCACTGTTGTCAATTATGTCATCAGCTTTTGCTAGCCTGTCTTTACGATTGATTTGAACGTTAATGATGTTTTTGATAGTTGCTTCGTCACTCTCATCTCGTGATAGTGTACGAGCTATTTGTGTTTCTTCCGGCACATCGATAACAAGCGTGCGACTCACACTTTTATCCAAACCATTTTCAAACAGTAGAGGGGCAATTAATAGACTGTAAGGCGATTGACACTGTGTTATTTGACGTGCCATCTCTTCACGGATAAGCGGGTGAATTAGGTTGTTCAGCCAGTCTTTTTCTTCGGGGCTATGAAAAACGATCTCTCTAAGCTGAGTCCTGTTAAGTGAGCCATTGCTATGCAGAACTTTGTCGCCAAAGTGTTCTGCTATCTGATTCAATGCAGGAGTACCAACGTCTACTACTTCTCGGGCAACAACGTCCGCATCTACGGCTTCTATCCCGAGTTCGATAAACATATTTGCGACGGTTGTTTTTCCGCTACCTATACCGCCCGTTAGTCCGATAATCATATACGCTATTTCTATATTTGAAGGTATTATTGCCTATCCAAGGAATTAACCTATTAAATACCAAGACCAGATTCCATTTCCCCACAATAAACAAATCCAGCCCGCGACAGCGAGGTAGGGGCCGAAAGGAATTGCTTGATCGCGTTGGTGGTTCTTAAACATCATAAGTGATATACCTACGATTGCACCAACAAAGGAAGCCATTAAAATAAGTAGTGGAAGTAATTGCCAGCCCATCCATGCACCGAATAATGCAACAAGCTTGAAATCACCATGTCCCATGCCGTCTTTTCCGGTGAGTAATTTAAATAGCCAAAAAATACTAAACAGGCTCATATAGCCAGCAACCGCGCCAATCAAAGCTTCTTCTAATGGCACAATTAACCCATTGAGATTGAGCAGTAGGCCTAACCATAAAAATGGCAGGGTGATTTGATCTGGCAATAGCATATGGTCTAAATCGATCATGGTTAAAGCGATAAGCGCAAAAGTTAGCAGTAGCACCCAAAATGCCATCCAAGTGACACCATAGTGGCTAGCTACAACAAAACCTAGTAACGCTGTTACTGATTCAACTATAGGATAGCGCTTACTAATAGGAGTTTTACAGTTTGAACATTTACCTTTCAATATTAACCAGCTAATGACGGGGATATTTTCATAAAACTTAATCGCTTTTCCGCATTTAGGGCATGCTGAATTAGGTTTAGATAGCGTGATAGGCTTCAAATCGCGAGTTGGTTTTGCGGGGACTTCGTCACTTAGGTATTCTCGGCACTCGTGATACCAAGTGTACTCCATCATTTTAGGCAAACGGTAGATCACCACATTGAGAAAGCTACCGATCATTAATGAAAATATGGTAACACTTAATAAGTAAAAAACGGGGACTTGTTCATAAGTCGCGATAACTTGATCTAATAGCATGGAAATCTCGGACGAACTTAGGTGTGTGGAAAACTATAATGGTGCTAAAGCCCATTTAACGCCACATAATTCAGTAAATTGGCGTGGTGTTTTTATACAACTTGACCTATTTGGAAAATAGGTAGATACATAGCGATAATTAAACCACCGATAACAACACCTAAAACCGCCATAATCATTGGCTCTAAAAGTGCAGTAAGGTTATCAACTGCGTTGTCTACTTCAGCTTCGTAAACATTTGCCACTTTCGCAAGCATGTCATCAACAGCACCAGATTCTTCACCAATGGAAACCATTTGAATAACCATATCCGGGAATATCTGTGAGTTGCGCATAGCTAAATTCATCTGCATACCTGAAGAGACCTCTGAACGAATTTCCAATATAGCATCGCGATAAACCGCATTACCAGAGGCTCCAGCAGCAGATTCTAGAGCGTCAATAAGTGGAACGCCCGCAGCAAATGTTGTTGACAGCGTGCGTGCATAGCGAGCTACAGCGGCTTTATCTAAAATGTCACCAATGACGGGGATTTTTAGAATGGACTTATCTACATTATCTCTAAAAGCTTGACTGTTCTGGTGAGTTTTCTGAAACATATAACCCGCTACGAAAATGGCGCCTAATGCTAAATACCAATAAGCTTGCATAACTTCAGATATACCAATAACAAACAAAGTAAATGCAGGTAATTCAGCGCCAAAACTTGCAAAAATTTCTTGGAATGTGGGTACTACAAAAATTAGTAAAATGGAAGTGACGATCAACGCAACGACTAAAACTGCTATGGGGTAGGTTAATGCCTTTTTTATTTTAGCTTTAAGCGCTTCTGCTTTTTCTTTGTAAGTAGCGATGCGGTCGTAAATGGTTTCTAGTGCCCCAGACTGCTCTCCCGATGCTACTAAATCGCAATACAAATCGTCAAAATACCTTGGATGCTCGCTTAAGCAATCTGAAAGTGGCAAACCAGAGGCTAATTTGATACCAATATCAGTTAAGAGCTTTTGCATATTGGGGTTATCATTTCCTTTAGCAATCATCTCAATACTTTGCACAAGTGGGACACCTGCTCCAAGCATTGTTGCCAACTGTCGAGTAACTACTGCGATGTCAGCAGGCTTGATAGGTTTTACACCACCACCTATACCAAAAAGTGGCCTAGGCTTCTTTTTTACTTTACCGGGCGTAATACCTTGCTTTCGAAGTTGGGCTTTGAGTTCTAATAACGAAGCAGCTGACAACTCACCTGAAACCTTTTTACCCTTCCTGTTAACGCCTTGCCAAATAAAAGTATCGTTCGGTTTAGTTTGCGGCTTTTTTATTTTTTTCTTGGAAGTGGTTACGTTAGTCGTCGTAGATACTGCCATATGGATTTCCTAAATTCGTTTCGTAACCGGCAACATAAAAGTTTCCTTTAACCTGCCGTTACCCTGCTAATTTCTTCGATACTAGTTACGCCATTCATCGCTTTCACTATGCCAGATTGGCGCAAGTTATTGTAGCCTTCTTTTTGGAACTGCTGAGCTATATCCAAAGAGTTGCCCCCTTCCATGATAATGGAAGCAACTTCTCCGGTAATTTTAACCACTTCATAAATACCTACACGGCCTTTGTAGCCGTTAGTACATTCATCGCAACCCACCGGTTTATATACCGTAAATTTACCAATTTTATCTGCTGGAAATCCCATATTTAACAGGTGCTCGTGTGGGATATCGTCAGGTGTTTTACATTGCGTACATAAACGTCTAGCGAGTCGCTGGGCGATAATAATACTGACAGAGCTAGCTACGTTAAACGCAGGTACGCCCATATTTAGCAAACGGGTTAGTGTTTCTGCAGCAGAGTTGGTATGGAGTGTCGACAACACTAGGTGGCCTGTTTGTGCAGCTTTTATCGCTATTTCTGCTGTCTCCAAATCGCGAATTTCACCGACCATAACTATATCGGGATCTTGACGCAAGAATGAACGCAAGGCTCCTGGGAAGGTTAACCCTGCCTTGGTATTTATTTGGACCTGGTTAATTCCTTCTAAATTAATTTCTACAGGGTCCTCGGCGGTAGAAATGTTGCGCTCTGCTGTATTAAGGATGTTTAGGCCAGTATACAAAGAAACAGTCTTACCGGAGCCTGTAGGGCCCGTAACTAAAATCATTCCCTGTGGTTGATCGAGCGCTTCCATATAGATAGCTCTTTGGTCTTTCTCGTAACCTAGCATATCAATACCGAGCATAGCGCTAGAGGAGTCTAGAATTCGCATTACAATTTTCTCGCCCCACATTGTAGGTAGCGTGGACACACGAAAATCTATAGATTTCTTTTTAGAGAGTGCTAGCTTTATTCGACCATCTTGCGGCACACGCCGCTCGGCGATATCAAGTTTTGACATCACTTTTAAACGTGCTGCCATTCTAGAGGCTAGGGTTACTGGGGGTTTAGCGACTTCATTTAAAATACCATCGATACGAAAGCGAATGCGGTAAGAGTGTTCGTATGGTTCAAAATGTAAATCTGATGCGCCTTTTTTTATTGCATCTAATAGTATTTTATTGATATAAACAACAATTGGTGCATCATCTTGCTCTTGGCCAACATCATCATCTTTTTTCTCGTCTTGAACTTCAATACCGCCGAGTTCTGCGGTATCCATATCATTAATATCTAATGCGTCAGATTCAGATTCAAGGACTTCTTCTATAGCAGTGTGAAGGCTTGTTTCATCAGCAAGGACCAACTCTGTGGTAAAGCCTGTATTGAATTGGATATCTTCCAACGCATCGATGTCTGTTGGGTCAGACAATGCAACAAAGAGAACTTTTCCACGCAAATAGACAGGAAGAGCATGGTGTTTTCTAATCAGCTTTTCGTTTCGGATGCCCTCTGGAACGAGGGATGTGTCAAATTGTTTTAAATCTATTAGTGGGTAACCGAATGAACGAGAGAATATAGAAGCAAGAGCTTCACCACTGAGGCCTTTCTCTTCTACAAGAAACCTCACAATAGATTTGTCTTGCTTAGCGAACTCGTCACTTAGCATTTCAATTTGTGTAACAGCAATCAAATTATTCTTTGCCAACGCAGATAGCAAACTTGACTGTTGGTGGGTTCCTTTCATGTTAGGTCGTTGTCTTTTTATCGATTAAATATTTTTGATTTCGCTAGCAATAGGAGCCTAGATTTAGCCTTCTAACCTAAACAAATTTTAAAAACAATGAATATATAGGTTTAGCATACAACAGATAGCAAGTGTTGGAAATTAATAGTTAATATTTTACGACCAAAAAAAAAGCCCTTGCCCAAGCCATTCACCTGTCGTGTGCATGGCTTGTCGCCTATTTTTTTGTTTTTAGCTAGTAATATAACCAGGGCAAAATCATACTTGAATGCTTTTTAGCCAAAAACTAGCTTTTCTCGTACGTCATCACACCAAGCAGCCTGCTTAAGCTTTCCTTTTATGCTGTCTTTAATAGGGCTTAAGCGGGCTAAGTTCATCGCAAAGCGTC
>JAKVCY010000203.1 GCA_022448425.1 Thalassotalea sp.
GTTGGAGATCACTGGATAAGAGAAGAGCAAGGGGACTTTATCTTCGGCTGTGAAGCACGGTTAGATATAGAACGCATCTCCTTAAACGAAGATAGCCTCAAACACTAAACGAATCACAACGGTCTATATTGATCGCTTACTCAGCGGCAACAAATGGTTTGTCGTAACGGTATTCGTTAGAGGTAACGTTTTTGTTTTGTGCGCTATTTTCTGTACTGGCATGCACAGGTGACATAAGCGCAAGCTGTAACGTTGCAATAGCAGAATATGTGGTAAGTGAGAAAAGTAACTTTTTCATCTGTCCATCCTTTTCCAATCGATAATGACGGTGTCATTGTTGACGGAAAAAGATGAACAAAAGCTGAAGGCTAACTTAACGCCTGCTCAGTTAAATAGGTGAGGGAGCCTTAGCGATCAGTCGTCGAAATAGTGATCTTCTTCTTCGTACTCACCCTCTTCACGAGGTTCGAAGTAAGTTCCCCAACCATCGTAGGTTACATCGTGCTTGTCGGCAATTTTTAGCAGAGTGTCAGAGTCAGCGTTAAGCTTTTGGATATCCAGCTTTCGTTCTGCAATAGCGTCGAAGCAGAAAATGGTTTCGCCATCATCAAGCATTAGCTCTTCTGCGTCAGTGACTTCAAAACCCGCTTTAAACGCATCAACCGCCGCCTTTTCCAGCACGTCAAAGTCAGTGCTGGCGAAGTGGTGCTCAATGGTATAGTCGGCATCGGCTTGGCTGCCATCTTCTAGAAGGGCATCAATAGTTTCTTGGTTAAACTCGTACCATTCTTCTCTTTCATCGAACTGGGTCATAATAAACACTCATTAGCAATTTTGACGCAAGTTTACCTGCTTTTTTCCAGTTCATCGACCTGTCTATTAAGCGCATCAAATTTTTGTTTCATTTCGTCGTTAAAATGCACCATCCATTCTTTAATTGATTTGTCTTCACTGAGCGCTTGAGGAGCAGCAATATCAATCAGCACGATGCCGTTATTCCAACGGTTCCACTTTACTTTCTCATGCAAATTGCTGGCGGTTACCATGACGACAGGCTCGTTGGTGGTTTTAGCTAAACGAAACGCACCTTGCTTGAAAGGCAATATTCCTCTGCCATAGCTTCGGGTGCCTTCTGGAAACAGCCAGACCGAGGTTTTCTTCTTCGCAATTCGTTTCGCTGCAATATCCAATGTATTACGAGCTTTGCCTGAATTTTTTCTATCAATCATGATATTCCCCGACAGCCAATAGATCTGGCCGAAAATAGGGATCCACTTCAAACTTTTTTTACCAATAGTCACCACACCTGGCAGTGCGGCTTTGCAGATGGTGATCACGTCGAAGCTATTTTGGTGATTGGCAATGAAAACGTAGGGTTCGTTTATTTTTACTGCAGGATCTTTTTTTATAATAATTTTAAGACCTACGATCCTAGCCATCATCGAATACATACTACCCGCAATATGCACGTTATCTTTGTGAAAAGGCCGTACGATACAAACAATCAGCAAAACAATGTTGATGAGTAGAAAAGCGATGAAAAGTGCGGGAATGCGGAATAAAGCGATCAAAACAACTCCTAGATACAATTGACGCGCGCAGTATAGATGAAGTTTCAGCGTACACTTGTCCGATGAGTTTTTACAGGCTAAACGGTATAGTTGGAAAATAAGTTGTAAAAGTCGCTATGTTTCTCACCTTTAGTATGAGGAAATTTTGCCGATACCCAATTACAATAATAAAAAGCGCAATCGAACTTAACTCGGTAACCATTATATGCAGACATTTACTCCAGACGACCTAGAAGAAGATATTCTTGCTGACCTTATGGAGGAAATAAACGAACTCTATGAATCAAGTGAACAAACCTTGATTGAGCTAGAGCTTCGTCCGGAAGATAACGAATTACAGCGTGCTTTGTTCCGCTCTATCCACACTATAAAAGGCGACTTGGGTTTAGTTAATTTCTCACCCATGATCCCGCTTTTGCAGCACGTAGAAGACTTGCTAGATTATCTGCGCAAAGGGCAGGTGGCATACACCAGCACCATGAGTGATTTGGTACTGCTCACCATGGATAGAGTAAAAGCCTTTGTTGAAAGTGTAATGGCAAATGGCAAAGCTGAGTATGACGATAACCTGCACAATCAGTTGGTTTTGGCTATTGGCCGCGTAACGCCAGAGAATACTTCGGAGCATGAGAAGCGCCTCACCGAGGCGGTGCTATTACTTAACCCCGCGTTAGATATTGTTACTGATGAAGACGACCCACAAAACGTTCAGATAAAGCCCCCTACGTTAGCGGCTACGGGTATTCCGAAGGATATCAGTAGTGAAAAGAAGCAAGATATTTTGTTTTTCCGCGACTTGATGCAAACCATTGAGCGCCGCTCTAACTATTGGTCTGGTCGTGGCGACCGCATCGCTAAGTTGGCTATGTACATCAACGATGTGGCTGAAAACCCTATTGACGAAGACCAGCTTGCAGTGGCTAGCTACGTGCATGACTTTGGAATGGCTTTCATGCCGTTAAAGCTTTTGCATAAAGGGGATTCGTTAAGCGATATTGAATTCAACTTAATGCGCTCTCACGTGTATAAAAGTGCTCGCTTATTAGAGCATCTAGATCAGTGGGATATGGCGCGCAAAATAGTAATGCAGCATCACGAACGCACCGACGGAACTGGCTATCCACTGGGAATCAAGGAAGACGACATTTGTGAAGGCGCCAAGCTGCTCGCTATTGTTGATACTTACGATGCAATGACACATCCAAGAGCACACAATGAAGATAATGTGCTTTCCAAAAAAGAAGCAGTAATTGAGATAAACCGTAGTGCCAAAGGGCAGTTTAGTATGAAGTGGGTAAGGTATTTCAATCAAGGAATGACAGCACTTCTAACTAGAGGGCAGTAGGCCGTAAGTGGCATAAGCTAGCAGAGAGACCCAGCTAGCTTATGCTGTATTCGTTTAGTTTAACTCACACCCAATTCTTTCAATTTTCTTGTCAGGGTATTCCTTCCCCAACCTAAACGCTTAGCCGCATCTTGTTTATGGCCGTGCGTGTGCTGAAGCGCACGTTCAAGCATAATGCGTTCAAAGGTAAGCATAGCGTCGTTAAGAATATTGTGATGGCCGTCGCGAAGCTGTTTGTCAGTCCAGCTCGCCAGCAAGTCAGGCCAATCGCCTGATTCAGCGGTAGGCTTTTCAATACTGTTGTCACTGTGAATTTCAGGTGGTAGGTCGCTAGGAAGCACCTCTTGACCACTTGCCATTACCGTTAGCCAGCGGCACACGTTTTCTAGTTGTCTAACGTTGCCAGGCCAAGGAAGCTGCGACATCACACGCTCAGCGTCTTTCGATATACTCTTGGCTTCCACATCAAGTTCTTTGGCTGCTCGGCGCAAGAAATGACGAGTCAGTAATGGAATGTCTTCGCGGCGTTCGTTGAGCGATGGAAGGTGTACGCGGATGACATTTAAGCGGTGAAACAAATCTTCCCTAAACTTACCTTCAGCAACCCTTTGTTCCAAGTTTTGGTGTGTTGCGGCAATGATGCGCACGTCCACACTTACTGACTGGTGACCACCCACACGATAAAACTGGCCATCGGCTAGCACGCGCAAAAGACGGGTTTGCACATCTAACGGCATATCGCCGATTTCGTCTAAGAATAATGTACCGCCATCGGCTTGCTCAAAGCGGCCCTGACGAGCAGCTTGGGCGCCAGTAAACGCGCCTTTTGCATGACCGAATAGTTCGGACTCTACTAGATCGGCGGGAATAGCAGCCATGTTCAGCGCAATAAAGGGTTTACTTGCCCTTGGGCTATGCCTGTGAAGGGCGTGTGCAACAAGCTCTTTACCCGTACCCGATTGACCGTTAATAAGCACGCTGATAGAGGAGCGAGACAGGCGACCTATGGCACGAAACACTTCCTGCATGGCAGGGGCTTCACCAATTATTTCAGTTACCACGTCTTCCACTTGCGCTTTGGAAACCGTTGATTGTTCTCTGGAATGTGCAAGCGCGCGCTGGGTTAACGTTACCGCCTCGTCTATATCAAATGGCTTAGGCAGATATTCAAACGCGCCTTTTTGATATGCGTTAACCGCGCTGTCTAAATCCGAATGCGCCGTCATAATGATAACCGGAAGCATGGGGTGTGAAGCGTGCACTTCGTTCAGTAACGTCATGCCGTCCATTTGTGGCATTCTAATATCTGAAATGATGACTTCAGGGGCTTGGCCGCTTTGTAGCTGAAGCAATAAATCTTCAGGGTTTTCAAAACTTAAGCAGCTGATATCAGCCGCTTGTAAGGCCTTTTGCAGCACCCAACGAATAGAACTGTCATCATCGACAATCCACACTGACTCATTCGTCATCGTCTGTCTCCTTACGGTCTATTGGTATGTAAATTACGAACTCGGTGTGACCAGGGTAGCTGTCTACGTCAATTTTGCCGCCGTGGTGGTTTATTAGGGTTTGTGAAATCGACAAACCCAGCCCAGAGCCATTTTGTTTGCTTGTGACCATGGGGTAGAAAAGAGTGTCTTTAACTTCAGCAGGAATGCCTGGGCCGTTATCTATAATTTTTATTTTTGCTACCAGCGCATGACGCTTCGTTTGAATCGTCATTTGGCGTTCAATTCGCGTTATTAACCTGATTTCTGGGTTAGGCGTTTGGCTTTCTGTTAATGCCTGAACGCTATTTCGCACAATATTAAGTACCGCTTGCTGAATCATGTCGGGATCTAGCATAAGCGGTGGAATACTGGGGTCATAATCACGGATTATGGTGATAGGATTATCTGAGTCAAAGCGCATTAAGCTGCGGATTTTTTCAAGAGCTTGGTGCACATTGCTTTCTTCAAACCGAGGCAGTGAATTTGGCCCAAGTAAGCGATCTACCAAGTTCCGTAGCCGATCAGATTGCTCGATGATCATGCTAGTGAATTCTTTGTGCTCATCAATGAGCTCTTTCTCTAACAACTGTGCCGCGCCGCGAATACCACCAAGCGGATTTTTAATCTCGTGAGCCAGACCGCGTACTAATTCTCGGGCTGCATAATGTTGTGCATTTTGTAAGGTTTCTCGAGAAATTCGTTTTTGCTGATCAATTTTTTTAACTTCAAACAGAAGTCTTGGGCCATCTTCAAAATGCAAATTGGTAACAGTTAAATCAGCAGAAACATAGCGGTTATCTCTAAATGCCAATTTGATTTCGTTCTCGGTGAAATCTTCACCTTTTCTGATGGCGGCTTTAAGGCGGGTCGTTTCTATTGTGCCCGGCAAGAAAAAGTCTTGAAGTGGGTGTCCGATAAGTTGCTTTAACCCAGTTTCAAACAAAGCTTCACCAGCATGGTTGGCATAAACAATCGTAAGTTTGTTATCTACCATAACCAATGCAGTATTCAGGCTATTGATTAGCTGTTGTGTTTCTAACTCGGTGGAATGCATCCGAGCTCGTCTCCTTTGCACCATAATTGTGCATTGTAGCTTGCAATGATGCCATGCGCGAATAAAGAACTCAGTAAGAAATGATCACTGAACCTCTGTGGTGCGCTTGCATAACAATGGTTGCACGCTATTAGTTATTAATTAACGCCGATGCCTGATGAAGGTAAAGGGTTTGTAATGGAGACGATGCAAGAGTCTTGCCCGTATTGTTAGTTAGTTCAACTTTATAAGTGTGTGCCCCACGGTGGATACCGCTAAGCTTAAAAACACCCGAAGTATTGCTAGCTAATGGGGCGTCATCAAAGATTAACCGATAGATTGGTGCCTTAGGTGCACCAGTTTGTGCCGCAGAAATAGTAAGTTCACCGAGATTATTGCGGATCGTCGCTTCTGGTGCAGGGGACTTTATTTCTACGCGATAATTTGGTTTCGGCGCCACAGGCTTCGGTGGTGGGGGAGGAGTAGCTTTAGCCGCAGTTACCACATTCTGCGTTTTGACATCGAAAGCTAGCGCTTCAGCGTTTTGCTGCGGCTTATCAGTGTAAGTAACAGAGCCGTCTTTACCTACCACCTTGTATATGGTCATTGGAGAGGTAGCTGGTGTTGCATTGCCGCTTTGTTCGGTATCGCGTTCTTGTGCTTCTTGCTGAGTACTTTCTTGGCTCAGCATTTCCGCTTGCACAGGTAGTAAGCCATTGCTGCTACTTAGTAATAGCGAAATTAAGCAAATGTGTCGCGTCATGTTGTGCACGTGTCGTTACCTAATCAATGTGGTTTTGGCTAGCTGGCTAATTCATATAGCTTGCTACGTTTGGCTTATTGATAACCTTTTTAGTTGTATGCAGATGCAAGCGGGCAAAGCCCTGTGCGCAGTTGATACAGCATGAAAGAGTATTCATTAGCCTAGCTATAAAAACATAGTAGATAAATCGGACGCATAAAAAAAGCCCGCAGAGCGGGCTTTAGTATAAATTGCTATACAGTGCGAAATTACACGCTGTAGTACATGTCGAACTCAACAGGGTGAGTAGTCATGTTAAGTTTCGTTACTTCTTCAGACTTAAGATCGATGTA
>JAKVCY010000204.1 GCA_022448425.1 Thalassotalea sp.
AACAAAAATCATCGACCTCTACGTAAATTGCATCTAAGTTATTCATGCCCTTGCCTTAGTAATCTTGTGTCACTTTGTCGAAAGATCTGATCACCACAAGGGTATTTAGTTCAATTTCTTATGCGCAGCTCAGGTTAATTAATTATTCATATTGCAGTTCCCTTTGCTAATCACCTTATATAAAAGCAGGAGAACAGACCCTTCGTGGTCCTCTCACCGTAACGGTCAACAATCCTTCATTCGATTGATTGCTTAGACCCATCTGTTGCTAATTCAACTTTTGAAAAGATATTCCGAGTTAGCGCAACTTATAGGGTCTGATGTGACTGGCAAAACGTTTCCGCTATTTGAATAGTACCTTAAGGGAACTCCTTAAAATAAAAATGTATGGCACTTATCTTTGACTCCAATAAGTTCAAATGGAGAGCAAAAGTTAGACAGAAACTACAATATTTCTGAACAGATTATGTACATTTAAAATAAGAAACCCAGTAGCGCTAGATAAAGGCTACTGGGTTATAAGACAGACCATAGAAGAAGCTAAACTTTGTTAATCTTCTATGATTAACTCGTTCAAATCTATGCGTGTTGAGCGTGACTTAGGCATTTGTGTCCTACCAAGTCTACCTAGGAAATGTACGCTTTCTGAATCAGACACAATCGATTCGAACATAGCTTTGCCTTTTCGAGCATTTTCAATAACGTCTTCCTGCTCCGTGAATTTAATGCCGTTGTTTAGATATTTTGAAAAAATTACTGGTGTTTGCTCCGGTTGGAAGCCCAGCCCTAACTTAGCTGTAGTTAACCAAAACCGCTGAACGATACGGCCTGCTTCAATATAGTCTTCAATTGTTTCAGGTTTTTTGTCTGCTTTAATGGCGAAGTGAGCACAGCTTTTGATGCTTGGAATGTAATCAAGGACGATCCTTGGTGGCAGTGTTCCCATCAAATATCTATTAACAAACTTTACTCGTTCCCAACTCTTGAACATCCACTGCATCATGCGAGCGGTCATGTAGTCCACACCAAGTGCCTGTTCTGGAATTTTAGTTTGACTGTATTGTGATTTCCATTCGATGATTTCGCGATGAACATAAAAAGCTTCTTTCATCGTCAAGCGCGTTTTAGCATTGCAAAAGTTAAGTTTTGCAATTGCCTTTTTTTCATCATTGGATTCAAACCATTCAACTGAGTAACCTTCTGGAATACTAGCTGACAACTCAGCTTTTTCTCTATTCGACAGCGCTTGTGTGCCCATAGCTCTGCGCTGAACACAACGTGTTTGAATGTAGGGTACAAGGGGGCTTTCAACAACGGATTCGTCAGGTGAAAGCGAGAAATGGAAAAGCAGCTTATCGGGGTCTTCTAAATCTGAGGTATATTCAGCCTTATGACCAAACTGAGATGCTGCGATAACAATCGTCTCGATCAAGATACCATGGGCTAGGTGGCTAGAGTGACCGTCTGAATCATATACAACATGGTCTCGCGTGTTATTGGCTATCACTGTAAATGTGTTGTCACCGGTCAGCTTAAATCGCCAACATTGGGTATTGTCACCACTCGGAGCCCACCTTGCGTGATCGAGTACTTTTTTAGCTAATGTATCCAATGGGTACTCTGGCATTTTGTTTTCTTCCGTTTGTGGTGTTAATAACTGTTTTTTTGCAATTTTGAAGGCCAGCTTTTGCAACATATTATTATTGCCACCAGGTCGCCAAGTCTTCTTAAATTTGTTCTGAAAAGCGTCGAAATGCAAACCCCAAGGTACATTAAGCACATCGCCGCGGTTCAACAAAATCTTTAATACTTGTGCGCCAGCCACACCTGCAGCTAACTTACAACCCATTGGCATAGAAGGGCCTTTTTTGTTCGCAAGGTCGAGCTTCGTCGGTTCAACTAAGTATGCTGATTGCAGTGCCGCAGGGGTAAGGCCGAGGAAGAATTTTAAATATTGTTCATTTTCAGTATGCTCTTCAAACTGAAAATACTCTTCAAACGTCATCTTTCCTGGAAGGAAATTTAAATAAGCCGTTCCCATACCTATCGGTGCAGCCGTAGTCGCGGGAATACCTTTTTCGCTACAAAGCTTAAAAACACGTCTACGAGCCTCTAGCGCGAAAAAATCAAGCGAGTCGACGTAGCAATCAACGTCCTTCAGAAATTCATCTGTGTTGTCTGCATTTATACCGTCAGGAAACGTTTTAATTTCTAATTCTGGGTTAATGGCTAATGCCATATCGACCATAGTGTCGAGTTTTTTGTGACTATAGGTGTTTACGTTTGCACCAGCTTGTCGATTTGTATTCTCACAACCAAACTCATCAAAATCCGACAAATTAAATTTAGTGATCCCAAGCCTGACCAAAGTAATTAAATGTTCACCACCTACGCCACCGAGGCCTGCAATTGCGATACGCTTACGTTTTAGTACTTGTTGCTCTGCGTCTGTAACCCAGCCAATATTGCGCGAAAAGGCTAAATCGTAATTAAACAATTCACTCATAATGTGTTAGTCCGACTATTTGTCTTTTGGGTTTGTAAATGGCACGAGGCTTAATTGCGCCATCAAGTCGTTATAAATTACTTTATAAAGCTCAAGTATCTCAGGTGTTAAGTCTGAGTTGAAACCAGCGCGCCTTAGATAAAACATCGATCGAGTACCGTGGTAATCGATTTCATCACCACATTGTTCAAATGGTAGGCCAAAGCGCGTTAGTCTTCTATTTAAACGTGGCTCCATCATAACGAACATCCCAGTATGATTGCATATATCAGCTAAAGCTACCGCCGCAAGGTAAAGACCCATAGCGATGTTAGGAAAATTTCTGCGCTCGTCTTCTGAATAAATGGTTTCTGGATTAACGCTATTTAGCACAAAAGGTCTGTTTTTTTCTTTTTCACGGCGTCTAAATGTTGATAACACCGCAAGGCGAGAGATTTCACCAAAACTACCACGAGGAAGCTTTGTCGAATCAATAACATCCGTTCTTGCACTATCTAGACAATGTGCCTCAAAAGGCAGTGGTAAATCTTGATGATCTACGGGAGGAATAACTAACCTGACGCAACCTGCAAAAACACCTGTTCGCCTGTGCTCTAGTAAACAGTGGAAGGCATAATCATCGCATTCATCTGTTTCCATCTCTTTCTCATTGAGTGGCTCCCAACCAAGTTCGGCTGCATAAACGCCATAACGAATCTTAAACGCTTCTTGTCGCAGCGCTTTTGTATCGGCGAACTTAATTTGAAAGTACTGGGCAAAATTACTTGCGATAGAATATGCGGTCATGCGTTATCCATTTTTTGCATAAGTTCAGAGACATTAATTTTGAACATAATCATGTCTTAACTATAACAACTTATTACGATTTTTCATCAAAATAAATTCATCTGTTTAAAAAAATCACACTGACTTAACTTTTTGAATTTATAAACAATAATTTTTTCTTTTGATATTTTCTTCACTGTTGTTCACTGCGTAAACAGCCGATACTCGATTTAACCGTTAAATAGTACAATTAACTAAGTGTTAACCGTTTGTTTACTTATGTTTTCGAGTTTATTCGACTTTGTAGTCGCTGTTTTTGTCTCTCGCTTTATAGTGACACCCGTTTTTATCGGTATAACTTCTAGGGCAGTGTTGTAACCCACGTCGAAGAGCCTCTGTTTTTGCTCATTCGTCATATTGAAATCTACTGCTGACGTATCGCCTGTATTGATAATTATAGTGTTGTGCCAGAAAGCCTCATTGATGTATTCGCGAGATATTGTTGTCATGAATGTGCGAATAAGCAGCGTGACGTAGTTAAAGATGGGAAACATGCCGCTAACATTGAGGTCGTCGTATTCTTGTTCGCCGCGTAAACGAAAACATAGAACAGGTGTCCCCTGCAAATCCCAATCCCGATGCAACGCGTCTTCTGACAATATACTTCCGTCAACCATGATACGCTTTCCAAACGGCTTAAAACTAAAGACCAATGGTATCGACATAGAAAACCTGACTGCCATTGAAACTTTCATGTCCGGCGTTCTCTGTGCATCAAAAATTACGGGCTTACCACTTTTTACATCTGTGGCAACGACATGAAGATCTGATGCCATTTCTTTAAAAGTCTTTCCACCAAGCAGTTCATCCACCCATTGTTCGAAAAGGTCGCCAGAGCTTAACCCCCCGTTACGCACTAGCTTAAATAAAGAAAATTCTCTGAATCGGCTAAACTCTGTGGATAAAGCAATATCTTTAATTTTGCTGAGCGACATTCCTGAGGCGTATAAACTTGCCACGATACTTCCGCCAGACACGCCAACGATGTGATCAAATTCGATGTTGAGTGCTTCCAGTGCGGTTAATATTCCAATGTGTGCGGGAAGTCTGGTACCGCCGCCAGCCATTATAGGAACAATTCGAGCTGTCATGTATTACCCTCAGAAAAATCTTTATTAAGTATGGCGTATAACTGAAAATTTTGCGTAGAATTGAACTAGTTGAAAATAACATCAAACAAATATGGATATCACAATGCGATACTCAATTTCTTTTGCCTTCATCGTTTTACTATCGTTTTTTACAGGAAGTACTCATGCACATGACATGGTTGATTTGGTCAAGCAAATAAAACCGTCTGTCGTTGGTATAGGTGTGCATACCCCGATGGGAAGGCCAAAAAATCAACTAAGAGGTTCAGGTTTTGTTATTGGCAATGGCCAATATGTCGCTACAAACCAGCACGTGCTACCTGAATTGCTCAACTCCGAAACCTTGCAACAAATGGCTGTGTTTGTCGGCACTGGCAAATCGGCAAAAGTACGCAAAGCTGAGGTGGTTGCTGAGTCAAAATACTATGATTTGGCCATATTAAAAATTGAAGGTACGCCTTTACCGGCGATGAAGCTTGCTAAAGACGATTTTTGGCCGGAAGGCAGCGAAGTGGGTTTTACAGGTTTCCCCATAGGAGCAATTTTAGGTCTTTACCCTGTAACACATAAGGCGATGATCGCGAGCATTACGCCAGTGGCTATTCCTGTGCAAGACACACGGGATATGACCATTACAATGCTTAAACGTTTGCGCGACCCTTATATGGTTTACCAACTTGATGGTACGGCTTATCCTGGAAACAGCGGCAGCGCGCTTTATGATGCAACTAATGGAGAGGTTATTGCCGTTATTAATAAAGTATTTGTGCAAACAACGAAAGAAGCGGTTATTTCAAATCCTAGTGGCATTACATATGCAATCCCTATTCGCCATTTGAAAAAGCTGATGAAAGACAAAAATATACCTTTCTAAATGAGCGTTTCACTCTGTTCAGACTATTCAAGGATGCCCTAGTTACTCGGCAGATGCTTTAAAAATGGGGCTTTGCGTATCAAGAGGGTAAAGTTCTGATAGCGGAACCAAACTTACACCCGCTTCATTTAGCTTTGGTACTAACTTAGTTAATGCGTTAACTGTCTCTGGGTGAGGGTGCGCAATGGCAATGGCTACTTGGTTTTTCTGAGCTTTTGTGATGAGTTGTGTAAATTGTTGTTCGATATATGCAAAATTTAGGTGATTATCTAAGAATACATGACGGCTCATCGCTGGAACACCCAGCTCGCCAGCAATCTTTTTACCCAGCGTTTTGGGGCTTGTAACACTGTCGAGAAAGAACAATTCATTTTCTTTCAAAAATTGCATCGTCCACGTCATTTGGTCAGTTAACGTTGTGAAGTGGCTACCCATGTGGTTGTTGATACCAATCGCAAAAGGTATTTCATCTAACGATGCTGCTAGTGAGTCCTTAATTCTCACCTCATCCATATCTGCTGTTAAAGCGCCTGGGCCCAAACGTTTACCTAACGTTGACTCCATAGGAATATGCAAAATAACATCAAGTGAGCGAGCTTGTGCCTGTTTTGCGATTCTTTTGCCGTAAGGTGTTTTAGGCAGTACAGAGTATGTAATATTGCCAGGAATAGAGAGTATCTGTTTGTCCGTTGCTCGATAGCCAATGTCATCAATCACTATTGCCACTTTAGCTGCGTTAACAGATGACGAAAACAAGGCAAAAATTAGGCAGAAAATAACATAAAGATGAGATAGGAATCGAGACACAGAAAAGCTTTATATGATTATTATTTTTTAATTAGGCTATCAGCTTTGAGCTTGAAAATCGACGCTTTATTTGCACCATATTTTAGGGTTTACGGCTTTACCGCCGTGGCGAATTTCAAAGTATAAACCTGAATTTTCCTGCCCGCCACTTTGACCCACCAACGCGATTGGTTCGCCTTGTTCTAAGGTATCACCAACATTCTTTAATAATGCTTGGTTGTGTCCATAAAGACTCATATATCCTTTGCCATGATCAACGACAATTACAAGACCATAGCCCTTCAACCAATCAGCGAATAATACCTTACCGGCATAAACACTGTTAACTTGCTGACCTACTGGCGCTGACATCAAAACGCCTTTCCAACGCAAATAACCTTGTTTTCTCGTACCGAAGGAGTGCTTGATACGTCCTTTCACTGGCCATTTAAGTTTGCGTTTTAGCTTGCTAAGGCCGTTTAGGTTCGCGGTTAATGCATTTTGTCTCGCCAATCTCTCTAGCTCGGCCATTAACGCAGCTTCTTCTTGTTCTAACTTGGTAAGCTTTTGCTGGCTAGAAAGCAACTCGCTACGCAATGCTTTAAGCGTTTCTTTACGCTTTGCTTTGTTGCTCTGCAACGCGACTTTTTGCTTCTCTTGCTCAGCCTTTAGCGCTTCTAATTCAGCTGCTTTCGCTTCTTGCTCTAGTTCTACAGCCTTTAAGCGTGCAATAGTTTTCTGAAATTGTTCGATCTCTTTGATACGGCTTTCATTAAGGTATTGATAATAAGTTACAGAGCGCTGAACCGTTGATGATTGTTCTTGATTGAGCAACATTTTCAGATAGTCGTGATTGCCAGCGGTGTATGCGGTGCGCAATTGGAAGGCAAGTGCTTCTTCTTGTTGCTGCTTTTGTTTGGTGAGAGTGATTTGTTCTTGCTGTAGCTCTGAAAGCTTGGTTTGCACTAGGTTAAGTGCTTTTGTTGTGCGGTTTATTCCTTTGGCAACCTTGGCAATAGCGAAATCATCTTTCTTTAATTGCCTGTTGAGCGCTTGCCGTTTTTTACTTACTTGTACGATTGCTGATTTTTGCTTGGCAATCTCATCTTTCACTTTGGAAAGCTCCTTATCTGCCGCAAAAGCAACAGACAAAGAGGTCAAACAAATCAACAGTGCTAATGCACCTTGAAAAATAGCAGTCATACGGTTTGTTATTTTTATAATTAAACTGTTTTTGTTATCGAGTAACGTATAAGTAAAGCAAGCGCTTAGTTCTTAGTGCATCAGTTATTAGTACACCAGCTTTTTAGTACTTCAATTCTAGTACTAGTTAAGCGTCATTAACGGTTTACCAGTCATTTCTTCAGGCTGTTCTAATTCCATCAAGTAGAGTAATGTTGGCGAAATATCACTTAAAGCACCATTACTAACAGGTGTTGCTTGTCTACCTACGTAAATCAATGGCACTGGCTCGCAAGTATGAGCCGTATGTGCTTGACCTGATTCTGGGTTTAGCATTTGCTCTGCGTTGCCGTGATCTGCGGTAATTAAACATTCGCCACCAGCTTTATCGAGCGCATCTACAACACGGCCAATGGCAGTATCAACTGCTTCGCATGCTCTAACCGCAGCATCAAATTTACCCGTATGACCTACCATATCACCATTTGGATAGTTACAAACGATAAAGTCGTAATCTCCGCTTTCAATAGCGCCAACTAGCTTATCCGTAAGTAGCACCGAGTTCATTTCTGGCTGTAAGTCGTAAGTAGCAACAGATGGTGAAGGAATCAAAATGCGCTGTTCACCTGGGTATTCTTCTTCCTTGCCACCGCTAAAGAAGAAGGTAACGTGCGCGTATTTCTCAGTTTCAGAGATGCGCAATTGCGTTTTGTCTTGCTTCGCAAGCCACTCACCCATAACATTCACTAGTGCTTCAGGCGGGAATGCACAGCTAGTTTTGATATCGGCAGCGTACTCTGTCAGCATCACAAAATCACTGATCGCCGGTGTTTTTTGGCGTGAGAAGCCATCAAAGTTCTCATCGGTAAAACAACGAGTGAATTGACGAGCACGATCGGCTCGGAAATTCATAAATATCATTGCATCGCCGTCTACTACTTCAATTGCTTCACCCTCTGGCGTAAGTATCGCACTCGCGTTAACAAACTCATCATTTTCATCACGTTCATATGCTGCAGCAAGTGCTTCTGTAGCTGATGAGTATTGATATTCAGCCTGTCCAGACACCATCAAACTGTATGCAGCTTCAACTCGCTCCCAACGCTGATCTCTGTCCATTGCATAGTAACGACCAATAATTGAAGCAACTTGTCCGTTACCTAATTCTGCAAATTTCGCTTCGGCTTTTGCTAATGAGTCGTGTGCGCTGCGAGGTGGCGTATCTCGTCCATCTAAAAACGCATGAAGATAAACTTTCTCAGCGCCTCGAGCCTTTGCTAACTCCATCATCGCGAAAATATGGTCTTCATGGCTATGTACACCACCTGGTGACATCAAGCCAAAGATGTGAACAGCTTTTTGCTTAGTAACTGCGAAATCTACCGCCTGGCAAAGCGCGGCATTGTCTTTAAATTCGTCGTCCGCAATGGCCTTAGTAATGCGAGTGAAGTCTTGATAAACAATACGGCCAGCCCCCAAATTAACGTGTCCAACTTCTGAGTTACCCATTTGACCGTCTGGCAAACCTACTGCCATACCTGAAGTACCGATTAGCGTGTTCGGGTAGTCTGTTTTGAGTTTATCTAAAACGGGGGTATTGGCGTGAAAAATAGCATTTGACTCTTCACTTTCACGATAGCCCCAACCATCGAGTATGATCAGTACCATCGGCTTCTTGTTTGGCATGCGTTATCCTGAGAATTTTTCTGACGTAAAACTTGCCAATATTTTACACAGTTGCTCGTGAATATCACTAATTGATAGCTGAAATTTGTTGAGTTATTGCTTGTTATTGGGTTTGACGAATTAAGTCTGTATACTGTGCCCGTTTGAAATTTGTTCGTGGATATTGAGAAGTTATGGAACAGTTAATGGTTTTCGCGGGAAATCACCCGTTGCTAAGCACTGCTTGGGTTGGCTTAGTTGTGGTAATCATAGGTATTACTGTGATGATAAAAATGTCGCCAGTTAAGCAATTGTCACCGCAAGAGCTAACTTTTTTAGTTAACAAAGAAGATGGCGTTGTTGTTGATATTCGTCCAGAGAAAGACTTTAAATCAAGTCGTATCATTGACTCTGTACATTTGCCGTTAGAAAAAGCAAATAAAAATGACTTTGCAAGCCTTGAAAAATACAAAGACAAACCCATTATTGTGGTATGTGCCGCTGGGTTAACAGCGACAAAAGTCGCAAATCAATTGTCAAAAGCTGGTTTTACCAAAGCTAACTTATTGAAGGGTGGCTTGAATGCTTGGGTTGGCGCTGGCTTGCCTGTAACGAAAAAATAAGAGGACATCGTGGCCGCAACAGTAGAAATTTACACTAAAGCGTTTTGCCCATTTTGTAGTAGAGCAAAAGCCTTACTGGATCACAAAAACGTAAGTTATACCGAATTTAAAATTGATGAACAGCCAGCTTTACGCCCAGCAATGATTGAGCGTGCAAATGGCGGTTATACGGTTCCACAAATTTTTATTGATGATCATCACGTCGGTGGCTGCGACGACTTGTTTGCGTTAGAAGCATCAAATAAATTAGACGCGCTGTTATCGCCTTCAGCGTAAAAACAGTAACAAAATTTTAATACGCTGCTCTGGCAGTGAGCTATTTGAAAGGATATTTACCCCATGGCTGATGAAAATCAAAACCAAGAAGCAAATGCACCTCAGTTTGCCATTCAACGTGTTTATACTAAAGATGTGTCATTTGAGACGCCAAACTCTCCAGCGATTTTCCAAAAAGAATGGAAGCCTGAAATCAAGTTAGACATCGATACTCGCTCTAACAAATTAGCTGAAGGTACATTCGAAGTTGTATTAGCTGTAACAGTTACAGCGACTGTTGAAGAGCAAACAGCGTTCTTAGCAGAAGTTCAGCAAGCGGGTATTTTCACGATTGGTAACGTACCTGAAGCTCAGTTAGCACACATGATCGGTGCTTTCTGTCCGAACACACTATTCCCATATGCGCGTGAAACCGTTGCAAGCTTAGTAAACCGTGGTTCATTCCCGCAATTCAACTTAGCACCGGTGAACTTTGATGCATTATTCGCTTCATACGTTCAACAACGTCAAGCACAAGCGAAAGAAGAAGCAGCGAGCTCTGAAGCTCACTAATCGCTTTATGACAACTAAATCTGCAACGATTACTGTATTAGGGGCAGGGTCTTATGGCTCTGCCCTTGCTATATGTTTCGCTCGAAATGGTCATCGTACTGTCTTGTGGGGGCGTGATAAGGCCCAAATGGCTAAAATGGCAGAAACTCGTACTAACGAGAAATATTTGCCGGGATGCCAGCTACCCGACAGTTTAATTATTGAAGACGATTTAGAAAAAGCGGTAAGTGCCAGCCACATTGTCTTGGTTGTAGTACCGAGTCACGTATTTGCTGATATGCTGACTGCGATTAAGCCTTTTCTGTGTCCAAAGACCAAACTGGCTTGGGCGACAAAGGGGCTAGACCCGACATCTGGTCGTTTACTGCAAGATGTTGCTCATGAAATTTTGAGTGAAGACATCAGCTTAGGTGTATTATCTGGACCAACATTTGCCAAAGAAATGGCCGCTGGTTTACCTACAGCGATTTCTTTATCGTCTACCGATGACACCTTCGTTACTGAGTTATCTGAATTACTGCACTGTGAAAAACGTTTTCGCGTGTACAGCAATAATGATTTTATCGGTGTCCAGCTGGGTGGTGCGGTTAAGAATGTTATCGCTATCGGCGCTGGTATGGCTGATGGTATTGGTTTTGGTGCAAACGCTAGAACGGCACTTATTACTCGCGGGTTAGCAGAAATGACTCGTCTTGGTAGTACGTTAGGCGCGGAACCTGCAACCTTTATGGGTATGGCCGGATTAGGCGATTTAGTACTGACTTGTACTGACAACCAGTCGCGAAACCGTCGTTTTGGTTTAGCGCTTGGTCAAGGCAAAGACGTAGACACAGCAATGGCTGATATCGGTCAAGTTGTTGAAGGCTATCGAAATACCAAAGAAGTTTATATGCTAGCGCAGCGACAAGGTGTGGAAATGCCAATTGTTGAGCAAGTATACGAAGTGCTTTATCGCGGTAAACCTGCGCTGCAAGCAGCTTCAGATCTACTATCTCGCGAGAAAAAATTCGAGTAAACGATACGCTCGTTTAGCGTCAATCAGCGCTAAACGCCGTTTTCAAAACCGAGCTGTCGCCAAGCTTCATAAATAATAACAGCTGCAGAGTTTGATAAATTCATACTGCGGCTGCCTTCCACCATCGGAATTCTAATTTTATCTTCGTCGGGAATTTGCACGCGCACACTCTCAGGTAAGCCGCTCGTCTCAGAGCCAAACATGACATAATCGCTTTGCTTAAAGCTAACTTCGTGATGGTAACGCGTCGACTTAGTTGTTATGGCATATAACCGTTGTGGTTTCTCTGTTTCGAGAAATGCTTCAAAGCTGGCATGACGTTTCAAGTTAGCAAACTCATGGTAGTCGAGTCCGGCACGCTTAAGACGTTTATCTTCGATTGAAAATCCTAGTGGCTCAATAAGGTGCAGTCGGAAACCGCTGTTAGCACATAGGCGGATAATGTTACCAGTGTTTGGTGGAATTTCTGGTTGAAATAAAACAACGTCAAGCATAGATAATTTATTGGGTACAGATTGATAATTGATAGCTCATTATAGCGAATTTTTGCTTTAGTATTCATTAAGCTTGGCGCATTATTAGATTGTGTCTTAGTCAAACTTCTTAAGGAACGTGCTATCAACCAAGATAAATTAGATACTTATCAACACTGGGTGAAGCTAGCGGCTAAGCTGTCTATCGCTGTCGCGGTGTTATTGGTGGTTATTAAATTCTATGCTTGGCTAAACTCCGGTGCTGCTGTGATGCTGGCGTCAGGCACTGACTCTTTCTTAGATATACTCGTTTCTATAATCAACCTAATATTGGTGCGCTACGCACTAGCTCCTCCAGACAAAGAGCATAGATTTGGTCATGGGAAGGCAGAAAGCCTTGCTGGATTGGTGCAAGCGGCATTTATTGCTGGATCTGCAACCTTGTTGGTATTACATGGTGTCGAACGCGTCGTTAATCCGGTTGAAGTTCAACATACAACATTGGCTATTAGTGTAACACTCGTAACGATTGCACTTACATTGTCCTTAGTCGCATTCCAACTATGGGTGGTGCGCAAAACACAGTCGATTATTGTTGCTGCTGACAGCCTGCACTATCGTTCCGATTTGCTGCTAAATGCCGGGGTATTGGTTAGCCTACTGATTAACAATAGTGTTTGGCAGTATGCTGACGGAACATTCACTATTCTGGTTGGTTTATACCTATTCTTTGGTGTGACTCAACTGGTTAAGGGAAGCTTAAAGCAGTTGATGGACCATGAGCTTTCTGCTGATGACATAATTACTATCAAGCAATACCTTAAAGAAGCAGATAATATTTTGGGCTATCACCAACTAAAGACTCGCCAAGCAGGGGCGATGAAATTTGTTCAGCTACATATCGAGTTGGCGGATAACTTGCCGTTGGTTGAGGCCCATCGTATTGCCGATGATATCGAAAATTCGATAGCTGAAGCACTGGCACCATGTGAAGTCATTGTGCATATGGACCCCTGTTCAGTGGTACAAAAGTCGAAGTAGCAGTGCTTACTTCTCACTGTGTTGTTTAAACCAATCTAGTGTGGCTTCAATACCTGGTATGCGCATTTCATCAAGTTCAAAGAAAATCTCATGGCGGGCATTTTCTATTACCAGCGGTTTTCCAGAAGGGCATGAGGTTGGCGCTGCTTGATGCAGCTGCGCACAAAAATCATCTTGTGCCTGATTATCAACGACTGTATCAGCACCAGCTTGCATTACTTGTGTCGGAACCTTTAATTTGCTGATATCACTAAAAATTGCTTTATTAACGGCTATTGCTTCGCTTAACCAATGATAGGTAACACCACCCAGTTGTAACGCTCTTTCGTTCGCGTAAAGGTCTGTGAAAATTTGGTAACGCACCGACGATCGCATTAACGCATTATCGGCAAATGGTGTTGCCGAGTAATCGCCTTGACCAAGGAAATACCACGATTCTTTGCCGAGCAAGGCTGCCAGGTTGTCACCACTTGCGATGATAAATTCTGCTAGCCAATTTGGAATGCCACCGCTATTAATCGCAATCATGGGCGATGCCAACATAGCGGCTTTAATTGGCGTGACATATCGTTGAAGATAACGAGCGCTAATTGCACCACCCATAGAGTGCGCTAGCAAAAATATTTCGTCGTTACATGCCGATTGAACAATGTTATCGACAAAATAGTGGAGATCATCGCTGTAGTGGTCAAATAGTTCTACGTAGCCTTTATCAGGGTTAGACAGCATTTTACCAGATAGGCCTTGACCACGATGATCGATAATAAACAAGTTAAAGCCCTGATTAACCAAATCAAAACTGAGTTCTTTATACTTTAAGTAACCTTCCGTACGGCCAGGGACTAGAACAATACACTGCTTATTAGACTCTGATACAAACTCAGCATACTGAATATCGATGTTATCTACGCCAGCAAAACTGGCAAATCTTCCTTGCTCCCAGAATGCTTTAATATCGGTTTCGTATCGTTCTATTAATCCTTCTTCTGTTGAAAAAGGAGGCGCTATTGGCGCATCAGTTTTGGCATTTACGGTAAGTGTCATAGAGAGCAATAAGAGTCCGAGCAAGCGTGTTTTCATTGTTATTATCTTATAAGGTTGAAAATAAGTGAACAAATGTCTATTTATTCAACATTATCCTTATCTTACGACAAAAAGATGAAAACACCAGTTATCATTTTGGCAACTTAATAGAGACCTCCAAACCGCCTTTATCAAGATTTCTTGCGATGATGTTACCTTGATGCGCCAATATTGCTTGTTTGGCTATGGCTAAGCCTAATCCTGTGCCACCAGTTACGCGATCTCTTGCATCTGCTACACGATAAAAAGGTTCGAACAGACGGGGCAATAACGTATCTGGTACGCCAGGACCTTGATCAGCAATCACAACAAATACGTCGGTACTGTCTTCTGTAAGAGATACCGTTACGTTCGTCGCTTCGGGCGTGTGATTAACAGCATTGTTGATAATGTTGCTAATAGCACTCATGACAAGTGTTTGGTCGATATCGACTTCAGGATCGGCTGCTACATTAAGCTTTACTTCTACTTTTTTATTATGACCTAAGAAGGTACCGTCATCGACTAGGGTTTCCAGCATTGCGGCCATATGACACGGTTGCTTCTCCAATTCTTGAGTAGAGTTCTCGAGACGGGATAGCACTAGTACGTGCTCAATCATGGTATCAAGGCGACTAATTTCTAATTCGCCTCGTGCAATATAATCGATTAACAATTCAGGGTTATCTTTATTTTTCTCTGCCAATGCTAACGCAATTTGCAGCCGAGTGAGTGGTGACCTCAATTCATGCGAAACATCACCAAGCAAACGTTGGTGAGCACTCACGTTTGCGGCTAGCTTCTCTGCCATTTGGTTGAATACTTTGGCTAGGCTACCTAATTCGTCACCACGCTTGTCGTCTTTTTCAACTCGCATAGATAGATCACCTTTACCCAGCGATTGTGCAACATTAGAGATATTCGATAGTGGACGACTGATAGAACGGGCCAGTAGCCAACAGAAGATAATACTAATAATTAGAGGAGTACCAATTCTCGCCCATAGAGGAAGTTCACTAAATAGTTCTCTTAAGTCTCTTGGGCGCTTTCCTCGGCTCTGATAAAACATCTGGTATTGCTCACCACGGATCGTCAAATTCACAGGACCAGTGATTTTGAAAAATTGGAAAATCCATGTCTGTTGCGCTTTAAAGTCTTCTTCACCGATAAAGCGCTTAATGTCGAAACGGTGGGGGTTGAAGTCTGCAATAATGGCATCGCCATTCAATGGCTTAAACACGACTTGCCTGTTGTTAAAGCTAGAGCGCTGTTTGTCGCGGAATTTGTCTATGAACGCTTCTAAATCTTGCGGTTGTATTTTCTCCAATCTAGCTTTTAGCATGTTGAGCTTGCGAATGTCTTTCGTATCAACTTCAGTCTGAACGTATTCCTGACTCAATTGCGTTGAAACTAAACGCGTTGCCACAATAGAACAAATTGTGACCAACCAGAACCAAAGAAATAGTTTAACTTTTATCGAGCTAAGCTGTGTTTTTACTGCGTTAAGCACCTGCTTCTCCCGTCAGGAATATGTAGCCAGCGCCACGTACTGTCTTTATTTTTTCTGCGTCACTATGCGCCATGAGCTTCCTACGGATATTGCTGACATGCATGTCGATGCTGCGATCAAATGGGTTTAGCTTACGCCCCAGCACTTCTTCTGATAACTTGTCTTTACTGACAATTTGACCATGAAACTGCAGTAGTAAGTGAAGCATTTCGTATTCGGTGCCTGTTAGTTCAACTGAGGAGCCTGCACACGTAATTTGGCGGGTAGCATTGTCCAACGTTACTTCATTTACAGTGAGCGTGCTGGACGATATAGATTGTTTGTTTTTGATGATGTCTATGCGTCTAAATATTGCGTTTATACGTGCGAGCAACTCTTGATGATGAAACGGCTTTGCTAAGTAGTCATCGGCCCCGAGGCGCAGGCCAAGAATGCGGTCGGCATCATCGCCTTTTGCTGTAAGCATTAAAATTGGCGTTTGGTGATGTTCACCGAGGGCCTTGAGTATATCAAAGCCATTTAGCTTCGGCATCATCACGTCTAACAAAATGAGGTCTATAGATTCGTCAAAGGTCTTAGCTAGGCCACTGGCACCGTCATGACAACAACTAACACGATACCCTTCAGCATTTAAAAATTCCGTTAATAAAGCTGTTAGCTCGGTATCATCATCAATCATTAATATGTGCTTGCTTGTCATAGGTCACCTCTATTCAAATACTGCTACTTCTGAGTCAAGTTTAACAACATCTAATACTCTGTTACTCAATCTTTACACAGCTTTACACTGTCCTTTCGTTTCTTTGCATTGCAGTTTCTATAATGCAATTGTACTTCAACAAGAGGACTTGAAAAATGAGAGTAAATAAATCAATCAAGAATATCGTACTAGCAGCAGTGACAACTGGCGTACTAATGGTACCAGCAGTTAATGCTCAACCTATGGGTGATAGATTCGGTGACTCACCTAAAATGGCAAAGAAAATGTTAAAGCATATGAAGCGTAAGCTTGATTTAACTGATGAGCAAGTTGCTCAAATTAAGGCGATTAGAGAACAGAGTAAAGCCGATGGTGAGACACTACGAGAAGCTAAAAAGGCATTTCATGAACAAGTTATCACACTAAAAGATAGTGCAACATTTGATGAGGCGGCTTTTGTCACTGCTTACAATCAATATCAACAGACCTTTGCTGATATGGCACTATTGAAGGCTAAAACGCGTCACGCTATTTACCATGTGTTGACAGAAGAGCAGCAAGCAAAAATGGAAGAGATGAAAGAAAAGCGTGCTGAGCGAAAAGCAGAGAAACGTGCAAGCCGCGAAAGTTAGTATTTATTAACTTTATGCTACATGTAAGTACTAGCTTAAGTTAAATGAGAATATCTTAGACATTGTGCTTTGCACCGGTTGGCCGTCTTCTAGTGCCGGTTCAAAGCGCCATTTCCTTAATGCGGTATTAATTGAAGATTTGAAATAATTCAGCTTACTTTGCTTCTCGAATTGAATATTTGAAACTCTGCCTTCTTCATCAATTGTAAAGCTAACAAATACTTCAAGTTCAATGCCTTTTCTCTTGGCAACCGAAGGATATTTAGGGTATTCCCCATAGGTTAAATTGGCATTTCGCTTAACTACTCTATTAGAAAGCGAGCTGTTGTAATGCTGCTCAAATAAAGCAACTTCTTGAACTGACTCAAATACAGGCTTCTTGGCAGTGCGTTTTGCAAGTAGCTCCTCTACTCGGCTAACAACAATCTCATCATCCGATTGCTCGAATAGTTGAGCGTGTAGCGCTTCTTTCGGAGTATTTATTTTGCCCTTACTTATTTCTGAAGCATTTAATTTCGAAGCAACAATGTTTGATTCGCTGCTAGGTTGTGATAGAGATTCTAACTCTTTGGCATATGGATTATTGCCAGTTGCAGAGGTATAAGTCTCTAACAGTTTGTTTTGAGCAAGGGTATCTCGCTCTGCATTAGTGTTTACTAATTCAGAATTTTTTACCTGTGGAGTTTGAAAATCATTAGTACCGCTACGCTTATCAACGCTAGGAGAAGCCTGTACTCTTGCTAAATATGGCTCTTTAGTGCTTTTAATACCAATTGAAGGTTGAACATTAGAAGGTTTGGTAGAAGAACCTTGCGGCATTTGTTCGGCGTTGTCGCTGACTATTTGAATCTCGAGCATATGTTGATTTACGTTATTCAATGATTTATTGACTCCAAGCAGATTATTTTGAGGTTCTTTAAATCGCTCGGCTGTGCTCAATGTTTGGGGATCGTTCTGCAACGAGATATCCCCTGACAAGGCGCCTAATACTGTATTTGCACTATTTGTATTAGCCGACTTAGGCTTCAATAGTTGTTGAGCAATCGAGAATTCCGCAGGTGTACTCGACTGTTCATTTAATTGTGTAAGAGACACAGTAGAACTTTTCGCGCTAAAGAAATTGATACCTACAGAGGTTAAATCAAAAAATGGTAGGACTGAAAGCTGCTTTGTGCTTAATGTTGTTACGCCAAGCGTAAGACCGATAGTCAGCGTGATGCCAACTAACCATTTATCTGGGTTAGCGCTATTGGTGCAGGAGTGATTTACTAAACGATATACCCTGTCTTTAAGGTCTCCGCCGGAAGCAGCCATCGCCATAGTCGGTATTGTTGCATGTCGGTGTGAACCAGACAGTTCGGCAGTATCAGCTAGTGTGTGCGCATAGGCAATTGGGTTACCGCAATGTGCAACAGCTATGTCATCACTACAATACTCACGTTCTTGTCGCATTTGTTTTGAGATCCACAAGACCGCTGGATGGAAAAACAACAGTATTTCGACAAAGGTTTGTAGAAAATTGACCAAGTAATCGTAGCGTTTGATGTGTGCTAATTCATGTAGCAGTAACATTTCTAGTTGCGCTTGATTCAAGCCAAGAATCATTTTGGCAGGCATTAATACAACAGGTTTTAACCAGCCAATCGCCATAGGTACTTCTGCACTTAATGAAACTACAAGTTTAGGCAGCTTATTTAAACCTATCTGTTTAACTAGCTGTTCGAACTTTTGCTGCAATGCAGGCTCGGTCGGGATGACTTGGCTAAAGGGAAGTCTTTGTACTCTAGCAATATCAAGTATCAATCGGACTGTTAAAAAAGATACCCACGCAAGCCATATCAGTGAGAGGTATGGTAGGAGGTCGCCACTGCTTTGATACCAATCTAGTGTGCTCGTTCGATTCAATGCAGCAGTTATCGGGTCTAGTGCCATCAAGCCTAGTTGGCTGACATCTTGACTCACTAGTGGCTTGTATAGATAACTGAATGTCGCGACGGGCACTAGCAAGCTGATGACCATGCCGATGCTAGTTATGGTGTAGCGAATAACAGGTAATTTTCTGTCTATTAAGGAGAGAAGAATTTTCACTACGGCAGCAATCACTAAGCCCTGCCACACAAAATGAATCAGTGTAACGGCCAAAGCGTGTAATACTGGACTGCTGGTGATAAATTCCTGCATCGTATTAAGTTCGTTTAATCCTTAATTTCTCGCTACTTTTCAAGGGAATCTAGTAGTTCACGGATATCTTTAATTTCTTCTTTACTGGTTGATTCATCAATAGCTCTCATTACTAGTTTAGACGTTGAGCCACCAAATGCTTTGCCAATTAAATCTTTAATCAATGAAGATTGGGTTTGTACTTCACTATTTGCAGCCGCATATACGTGCGCACGGTTGCTTTCGTCACGGATAACGAGCGACTTTTCATGCATAATTTGCAAAATTTTTAATACAGTTGTGTACCCGGTTTTTTGAGTTTCACTTACTGCGTCATGTACTTGTCGAACTGTTGCTGGGCCAGTTTTCCAGAGAATATTTAACAATGTTAATTCAGCTTCAGTCGGTTTGACGCTTGCAGTTTCATTCGCCATTAAAACGTCCTTCTATAAATTCTCCTACTCTCGTTGAGTAGGTGCGCTAAGCAGTTATTTACGAATCTTATCGTATCGCTTGCCGATAAAATGAGCAAACAAATTTAACAAAACATTAGCATTTGCCGAAATAAAAATTTCACTTATATTTTAACTGATTGATTTTATATGATCTTTAGTTTTCTTAGGGTGGTTGGAAAACACACAATCTACACCAATACGGTGGCAAAACTCGATATCCTCTGGTCGGTCAACGGTGTAAACCCATACTTCTAACCCCCGTTGATGTGCATCATCTACGATACTTTTACTAAGACAATCCAGAGATAAATTGACCGAACTTGCGCCCAGTGCTGTTCCAAACTCCGCCAATGTAGCGGGGCAATGAGCGATTAATGCGCCGATATTTGCTTTAGGACATGTCGCTTTTAGTGTTTGAAGAAATAGGTGGTTAAACGAAGAGATAGTAATCTGGTGCCGCTCAAACGCTGACTGTTTGATAGTCTGACTAATTAATTCGACTAGACTTTGAGCGGCTTCGATAAGTTGATGGCTTTCTGAAGTCGATATTTTGATTTCAACATTGAGATCGCATTGGCCGTTTATTGCATTTAGCGCTTCGTATAATTCAGGTAGCGGTTCGCCATCTCTAGTGCGAAGAGCTTGTATACTCGTCTCATCTAAAGCCAGTAAGCGACCACTGCCTTGAGTCGTTTTATCTACGTGTAAGTCATGGAGTAGCCACCAACGTCCACTTTCGTGATATTGCGCATCGATCTCTATGCCGTCGGCTTGTTGCACGATGGCTTGCTCAATAGCCGTAAGGGTATTTTCGGCAAAGTCACCACTAGCCCCTCGATGCGCGAGTACTTTCATTGGTTTCCCTAGTTGGCTTGAAAGCTTATACAGATTTAACGATATCGGCGTAATGCTTGCCAAGACGAGTGACAGTGCCAGGGCCAGCAGTGGTGTTGAACTCTACCATTTCTGGAGCAAAGGTCGTCACAACGGTAGAACCTAGCTTAAATCGACCCATTTCATCACCTTTGTTTAGCGTAATAGCGCTAGAGCCATTAGCTGGGTAGGTCCATCTAAATACATCACTACCTGCCGGCGGTGTAATCGTGCCACCCCAAACAGTTTCTATGCTGGCTACAATTGTTGCGCCCACTAGAACCATTGCCATAGGACCATGCTCTGTATCGAAAATAGTAACAACACGCTCATTGCGAGCGAAAAGGTTTGGTACGTTATTAGCGGTTAACGGGTTAACTGAGAATAAATCGCCAGGTACATAAATCATTTCTCGTAACGTACCTGTCATCGGCATGTGAATACGGTGATAATCTTTTGGTGCTAGGTAGATACAGCTAAATTTACCGGCTTGGAATGGTTCCGCTGTTTTTGCATCGCCACCAAGTAGCGTCTCTAAGCTATAGTTAAACCCTTTCGCTTGGATTAATTGACCTTGCTCAATATCACCTTGCTGGCTGATTGCACCATCAACTGGGTAACACAAAGTACTTGGATTATTGTCTATAGTACGGGCGCCATCTTCAAGCTCACGCGTAAAGAAATCGTTGAATGTGGCGAAATCTGAAGCCTTTTTGAGTTTGGCTTCATCCATGTTGATATCATAAGCTTTAATAAAATATTTGATTGCTTGTGTCGTAAACCAACCCGCTTCAGCAGCAGCAAATTTGCCCACTAAACGTGAGATAGCGTGCTTTGGCATTACATACTGCAATGCAATCTTTATTCTATCGAGTGACACTTAATTAATCCTCTTAACTTTTTAATATTATGAATGTTTAAAGCGCGACGTTAGTGTATTACTGTCGAGGCTTTCAATAATTCGTTGGAAACTGGCCAGGCGCTCTGGATAAATTTTGCCTTCTTCAACCGCTGCGATGAGTGCGCATCCTGGATCGTTTATATGCTTACAATCTCTGAACTTACAGGTGCCCAAGTAATCGTCAAATTCGATAAAACCATCGGCGACTTCGGCTGGCGTTAAATGCCATAAACCAAATTCTCGAATGCCTGGTGAGTCAATAAGGTCGCCGCCATCGTTGAAGTGATATAGGCGTGCGACTGTGGTTGTATGTTGGCCTAGTCCTGAGTTCTCAGAAACGTCTTGTGTCAGCAGGCCAAGCTCTGGCATCAATGTGTTGACTAGCGTTGATTTACCGACACCACTTTGCCCAACAAAAATGCTAATTTGGTCACGTAACTGTGTGCGCAATTCGTCGATACCTTCTTCAGTCTCGCTGCTTGCGTACAGCACTTGGTAGCCGATGTCACGATAGATATCGAGTTGTTCTTCAACTATCTCGCTAAGTTCTTCATCAATCAGGTCAGCTTTATTCATCAAGATAACAGGCTTAATGCCTGTTTGTTCACAAGCGACAATATAGCGATCGATGATATCTGGATTGAAGGCTGGCAATACCGTGGTAACGATAATAATTTGGCTGATGTTTGCAGCAATGGGCTTTAGTCCGTCATAAACATCGGGACGACTCAAGGTTGAGTCACGCTCATGAACAGCTTCGATAACACCAGAAACAGTTTGTTGTTGTGCTTTGCCTTGTCGGAACATAACGCGATCGCCACAGACTAGAGAGCTAACGCCACGGCGAATGTTACAACGAAATATTTCACCACTTTTTGCTTCAATATCAGCATGTTGGCCAAAACGACTAATGACAATACCGTCTTCAGGTGCTTCGAGTTCGTCGTCTTGCCAATGAATGGCGTCTGCTTTATCGCGTAACTTTTTCGCTTGATTTGCTTTGATGCGTCGCGATTGACCTTTAGTGAGCTTTTTGCTTTTTGCCACGTTTATCCGATGATTATAGGGAGAGCGAATTGAACATTGGCTTTCCAAACTAAGTAATTGTCACGTATTATACTGACTAATTGAACGATCAGCTAATGCTTGAAAGATAAAGACTTAAAAAGAGACCTTCATGACTGCAAGTGATACGAATTTAGTCTGGCTAGACCTTGAAATGACAGGCCTAGAACCAGCGACCGATGTAATTTTAGAAATAGCGACAATTGTGACGGATAGCCAATTAAATATTCTTGCCGAAGGTCCTGTGTTTGCCATTTATCAGCCGGATGAGGTACTTGATAACATGAGCCAGTGGTGTATTGAGCACCATGGTAAATCTGGGTTAACTGACCGATGCCGTACCAGTATGATTGATTTAGCAAAAGCTACAGAAGAAACGTTAGCCTTTGTTCAGCAGTATGTAGCGCCGGGGAAATCGCCGATGTGTGGTAATAGCATTGGTCAAGATCGCCGCTTTATTAATAAATACATGCCGACTTTTGAAGACTTTTTCCATTACCGCAATTTAGACGTGAGCACTATAAAAGAGCTAGCTCGGCGTTGGAAACCTGAAGTGCTTGATAAAGTTGAGAAGAAAGGGGCGCACTTGGCACTTGATGATATTCGCGAATCAATCGCCGAGCTAAAAGTGTATCAAGAGCACTTTTTCAAACTTTAAGAAAAAGCGCGTTCTGAAAAGTAGCAAGGGCAGCTGATGTAGCTGCCCTTGTCGTTTTAAACCATAACGCCTAACGATCTTTTGCCTAAAAGCAAAGGGTTATTGCTGCCACAAGGCTTTGCCCAATTGATGATGCTGTTGCCATGTTCCATCTGCAATCCATTGCGCAATGTTTTTAGCTACGTCGGGCAGTGGCTTTGCATGGCTCGATGGCTGCTTGTTTAACCATGCATCAATCCCTTCTGTCGAAATTTCTTTAATGATTGTCGCGTAGTTAAGTTGTTCCAACGCCAGTGCATTGGAGTGTTGCTCCATTTGACCGTTAAGCGGCTTAGTCAATATTGGTAAACCTAAATGTAAACATTCACTGATTAACTCGAAGCCACTATTACAAATCACAGCTTTAGCACGTGTTAAATCATGCTTAAATCCATCGTGGCATGTGGCACGCAGTTGCACATTCTTTTGTTCACTATCCGCCAATTCCGGTGAATACTGGATAAATTTCTGGTTAGGAATTTGGTTGAGAATATTAGCGACTTCTATTTGGTTTTCGAATGGAAGGTAAACCAATATATGCTCTTCGGTTGGTTTGGCTGACAAATCAATATCGATAATCGGAGGTAAGACATTCTCGCTATAAGGGTGCCAATGTAAGCCGATAGAATGACTAGCTGGGGCAAAATTACGTATGATCCACTTTGCCATCATTGATTCACCTGCAAGTGGCGTATTCTCGCCAAATGCATATTGATGTCCAATACCCAATGTGGTTTTACCTGACAGTCTTCCAGCCCATGCAGTAACGGGTTCAAAATCTGTAATGATAAGGTCGAAATAGTCGACCGGAAGGTTACGAATATCGCGATAGAATTGCAGCAAACTATTGCTCATAGCCGTTTGCAAGTAATCAACCTTCCCGTTTTTGGTGGCGAAGGTGAGCCCATCTCGGTGAAGGAAATCACCGAATATTTCCATATCAAATAGTTTGTCTTTGTCTCTACCAGAGAGTAAGTAGGTAACATCTACAGCTTGTTGAGCGAGGTATTTTGCTAGAATTCTTGCTCTTGAAATGTGTCCGTTGCCTGTTCCTTGTATACCGAACAGAATTCTCATGTGTCTTATATGACTCCTAACAGAATAACCGAACCTAGGGCTGCGCCTGCTAAAATATCAGACGGAAAGTGAACCCCAAGTATTACACGGGACGCGCCTACGGCGAGTGCCCATAAGTAGAATGGCACTGCAATTGCGCCAAATTGTGCGACTAAAAGGCCAACTAACAAAAATGCAGCCATGGTATGCCCTGATGGAAAGCTAAACTTATCAGAGGGTTGCACGATACAATAAAAATTAGGGACTATGTCTGGTGGTCTGCGTCTTTTTAAGCTGTTTTTCAAAACAAAATAAACAGGTCGTTCAATGGCGAAAGCGGTGAGCGCAAGCAGAAAGAACTCAGTACTTTGGGTGATCAAAGCAAAAGTAATTGGCACCAATACCTGCATGTAGCCGTCACCAGTGCGAGACACAGCGCGCACAAAGTTGATGAACTTGTGATGATAACGAGACTTTACGCACCACCTAAGAATGCGCAAGTCATACTGATACATATCGTTCAATACTGTCATACCGCCACATTAATCTCCGATTATGACTGTTGGTTGACAAAAATATGTACATTTAATGAACAAGCTTTGTACTTCAGTATAATTTATTTCTTGAAGGTCAGACCAGTTTGTTCAACAATGAAGATATCTACCAATAATGAGAATACGTCAATGGCCAATAAATTCAGTAAAGCAGTAAGTCTTATCTACAAAATGCCTACGTTTAGTCAACAGTATTTGCTGACGAAACTGTTTTGTTCACAGGTAAAGTATGCGGGGACATCGAAAGTGAAGCTGCATAAAGTGACGAATAATGAAGTAGAACTTTCTTTAGCCAACATCAAACGTGTTCAGAATCATATTGGCGGCGTACATGCCGTCGCTGCATCGTTGTTAGCTGAATCTGCAACTGGCATCGTATTCGGTATGAACGTCCCAGATAGCTATTTGCCTTTATTGAAGTCGATGACGGTAAATTATAATCGTAGAATGCAGGGCGGACTAAAAGCTGTGGCGAAACTGAGCGATGAACAGGTAAACGAAATTAATTCCTCTGAAAAAGGCAACATTCTGGTGCCAGTCACTATTACCGATGAATCAGGTCAGGAACCTATTGAAGTAATGATGCACTGGGCTTGGACACCGAAAAAGCGTTAGAAGCAGCTACCTATCTACCTGTGACGTATTCACAATTCCATTAAGCGCCCGCCATATTCTAGGGCGCATTGATTACAAACCTTCGGAAACCTTACTAACTTCTCTTTGCCGCATAATCTCTCTATTGGCATGTAATTTTGCGTTATTATGCTCTAGACTAATCGAGCCTATAATTTGCGGTCATAATGGCAGAACAAACGGTTCTCTTGGTACGCCGCTTGTGAGGCAATGTTAACCTAGACAATTTATCCTAGACAATCAAATCTAGACATAAGAGACAGTGGAAGATATCCGGTAAGGGATTATTGGTTGTGGACATGAATACATCGATTTCTGAGAAAGCTTCATTAGCAAGAGCAACAAGGCCAAGGCTAAGATTCATTGTCATTGTGACTTTACTCTCACTTTTATGTTTGGTTGCGGCTGGATATTTCAATTACTTAAGAACCGACGCAAATGTCGCTAAAACTTTACCTCAACTCCAGCAACAAGCATCAGTTCTCAAACGTTTATCACTAATTATTCATCACGCAGATCTCGTGGCTAAGTCTCCTTTTGATGAATTGATGTCAAACCATCGAGCCTTATTAAACAATACAGACGGTAGCGGCCTGCTGGCAAAAGATATCAAGCCGATTCAACAGATCGTTATTATTGAGTTATCGCGACTTGTCGAAGATGGGTCTAGAAACCGCCAGTTAGCAAATCAAGCGCAAGTGCTAATAGACAACGGTCTTGTGTTATTGGCACAGATAAAGCGTCAAATAGATGAACAAATTAGCGAACAAAACTCAGGGCAAGGAAATGTCTCAAGTGGTCTTCTAGAAAGCCAGCTAAAAAGCGCTTCGCAATGGGGAAGACAATTATCAAATACGCTTAATTTGCTGCGTATTAGTCTAGCTTCACTGCAGCGACCAAGCATTAATCCACAGTTGGAAACAATAAGGGCTTTAGTTTCGCAGGTCGAGTTTTTAACGAGCCAATTGCCAGTTGTTGACTCTCTTAGTGAAGGTCAAACCCAATTGGTGTTGCAGATAGATAGAATTTCCGCAGTTTTTCTCTCTGGTGATACCTTGCTAGGTAAATGGCAAGGGACAACTAAGCGATTTGATGCATACAATGATATCGTTCAAACCTTAGGTCGGCAGGCGAACTCAGCAATTATTGCACAAGCCTTCGATGGCCAGTCAGAGTCTAGTGATATCGGAGCTTCGTACAGCTTCTTCATAACCCCTGATTTTCGTATCAACTTGGATTTGCATATAACGACATATGCGTTGCTAGGCATTTCATTGTTTTTCTTTTTGTCTGCTGTCGCATTATCAATATCCTTGCGTCAAAAGTTACTGGCGGCATACCAAGCGACGCAATTGCTAGTGAGTGATTTGGCACAAAACAAACCGGTAGAGGTTGTTGAATATATTGAACAGCAGCAGATTGTTGAGGCATTAAACGAGGTATTATCTGGACAGGTTACCTCGCAAGAAGTTGACGCGATTCAAGAACAGCACGCGAATACACTCTCTCAACTGGCTGCTTGTACTCAAGCTGTAGGTTTCGAATTTAATGAATTGGGAATAACGTTGTCTAGCCCCAGCGGAGCATTAGCGTTACTTGAAGTGGGGCACGGAACAGAGTTTGATGAACAAGAGTTCAATACTAGAGTTTCGTGGCAACGATTACTGGGCCGTGATTTTGTTAAAGGCTGTATCAAACTTGCCCTAGAAGCAAAAGCAGCAGGGGGCGAGACTGTCAGTGCTTACATAGAGAGTAACAAAGGTTTATTTAAACTAACGTTAGTTCTTCAAATGCATGTGCAGCAAGACAAAATAAAATCTAGAGAACTCTCTCAAGAACTATCTCAAAAACTAAGCAATACACTGAAAAATCTAAAAGCCACAGATGATGTTGCTAGATTTTCACTCTTCGGGAGCATTGCAAAGGCATCTGAGATCAGCCACTTGCGAAGTGTCTTAGCTGAGACGCAAGAATCTGCTGAGGATTATCAATCGCAAGCTCTACTGAAGACTGCGAATGAACACCAACAATTAACGAAACACTTGGTTCAAGCAATGCTGCAATGTCAAAGCAATGCATTGACTTCAGGTGATAACATTCAGAGTGTATATCAGCCGTTAACTCGATTGTTTGACTGGGTACGTCAGAAGCAAATCATCACTCAACTAGCGATTGCTGGTGTTCGCTCATTCCAGCAAGTTGCAGTTCATCAATTGTTTGGGGCGATTTCTGCAAATGTTGCTAGCCAATATAAGCGCCAACAAAACAGCTTAGTCGTTAACATCGATAAACAGCTGCAACATCAAATTCAGATCAATGTTCGGCTGTTTACAAGGCTCATCACCGCGTTGTGTGAGCGCATGTTAACAAATCAAGCGAAGACCCAGTTAATGCTTCGCGTTGACGTAGTTGATCAAGATGTTGGGCAGCAAACATTAAAGTTAACTATGGAGCTGTCTGATGGCATTCAAAACCCAAAAACGATACTAAATCACTTAAACGCGTTGTTAATCGAAGAAACGATTGTGGAAACAAGCGAAAAGAAAAATAGTTCAAACACTGAACGTCAGTCCAATTCGACTAAGTATATTTTAACTCTGCTTGCTAGCCTCCATGCCAATGAAGTTGATGTAGCAAGTAGTGAAGAAAAGCTCGCTTTTTCATTCACCATTCCTGTCACACTATTGGCTAAATCACTTGATGAGCAGAGCAAGCGATTGGTAAATCGTCACGTCGCGATTTTGGCCAAAGAACCAATCGTCTCAGAAGCTATTGTATCTTCCTTAGTGAGCGAAGGTGCTTATATAGAGCGGCTCATTGATGTTGAAGCATTCAATCATAAGTTTGACTTGACGCGGCTAAAACGTGAAAAGCTTGATGTTGTTGTGGTCAGCGGCTGTAATACCAATGACATAGAGCTTGTTGAAGCCCACATTAATAGCCTGCCGAAAAACATCCAACCGCAAATAACCGTTGTGCAAAGTACGGCTGCTCGCTTTGGAAATCAAGGTCTCTACTCTTTGTCTGATCTTCCCATGATGCAGAACGCGTTGGTCGACGAGCTTTGCTACGGCATTAATCAGAGACGCACTATTAATAGACTAGTGTCGGCTGAGCATTTTGCAGATATAAAGTTTATGCCGGCACAAGTAGAAGTGTTGTTCGCGGTGAAATCTTTTGAGCAACGTCATGCCTTGTGGCGTTTGTTGATGTGGTTAGGCTTTAAAGTAACTGTTGTCGTTGATGCAAACAGTATGCTTAAACACTGGCAAACAGGCAGATATCTCATTTTATTCAACGAGTTTGAGAGCCTACCGTTTGTTGCAATGCAAGCCGGAACCTCCGTCGCTCGCGGAGTGTTTAGTTTCAACCAAGAACCAGTTTTAGCTTTGGAAGATGAACAAGCTGAAATTGCTAAACACTGGCAGCTTGGTGTTGTTCCTGAATTATTGGATGTCGCAGCATTAACTAAATTACTGTCAGGTTGGTTAAGTGAGAAAACCAGAGAAGATCATGTCAGGGCAAGCGCACAACAACTGATGACACACTATCAGGCTAATGACCCTGAAATGATGGAGAGTGTGCCGGCTGCGTTTGATCTTGTTAGATTTGCTGAGCATCAAGGCTCGCCTGAATTAGCTGCGCTGATGATCGACGAGTATTTAGATGAGCTCTCGGATGGTATCTTAATGCTCATTGAGCAGATTGCTAAGCGTTCGCCGCAAGGTATAACTGACGTTATTGGTATCATGGAGCAGGTCGCAACGATTATCGCAGCGCCAGCGCTCATTCAATGTTTACAGCAGCTTAGAAGAGCGCTTCATAATAAGGCGTACTCAAGTATGCAACGATTAACCGATCAGCTCCGTTATGAAGTCGCGTTGGTAAAAAGTTTTGCAGATACAATATAGTGGATTGCATCATTCGTCGAAATAAATACGCTAACTTAAAGTAACAAGAGTAACTAGAGTAACAAAAACTGATGGAAGAAGTTGTTAGTCCATGCATCCGAAATTGCTGCCTCAACGATGATGAGATATGTTTAGGCTGTTATCGGCATATTGATGAAATTGTTAGCTGGCGAGCTTTATCCATTGAAGAACAAAAACAGGTCCTTGATAATTGTGCAATTAGAAAAGATAAGCTCGAGACTCAAGCAGAATAATTGCTCTGAACGATCCCAATGACTTCGGTCATCAGAAACACCAGTGTATTGCTTACTACCTATAGCTTAGGCGTCACGCGGTAGCCCTTTTTCAATTGAGCGAATAAGTCGTTCATTCTGTCTGAGAGCGGATTTTACTGCGTGTGAAGTATTCTCTGCATCAAGTGCTTTCTCTTTCTGCTGTGCTATTGCCCAATTTATATGCTCAGCGACAACCTCATCACTTTCTAACAATTTGGCTGAGAGCTGATCGATAATATCTTCATCGTATGGGGCATTACCTAAGCCTATTGCAAGGTTGCGCTGCCAACTTTGGTAGCCAATCCGCCTAATAGGAGAACCTTGCGTAAGTGCTAAAAACTCTGTTTCTGTCCAAGCAAAAAGCGAGAGCAAATCACTATCATCAAGACTATTTCTTGGGTGAAAGTCTTGTTCCTCAGTAATTTGTCCAAACTTATTCCACGGGCAAATAAGTTGACAGTCATCACAACCGTAAATCCTATTGCCCATTGCAGAGCGATAGACTTCAGGAATAACGCCTTGGTGTTCTATCGTTAGATAGGAGATACAGCGTTTAGCATCGACAATATAAGGAGCGACAATTGCATTGGTTGGACAGATGGTCATACAGGCAACACAGTTGCCACAATGTTCACTTTTAGGTGCGTCTGTGGGAAGGGGAATATTTACCAATAGTTCACCGAGGAAAAACCAAGAACCCGCTTGCTTGTTTATAAGCAGGCTGTGCTTGCCAACCCAGCCGAGTCCGGCTTTTTCTGCTAGTGGTCTTTCCAAAATAGGAGCCGAATCAACAAACGGGCGAAATTTGAATGTTTCGCAATGTTGACTAATTTTCTGCCCTAATTGCTGTAAACGTTTACGCATTAGCTTGTGATAATCACGGCCAAGTGCATAACGGCTTACATACGCTTTCTTCTTATTTTTTAGTGTTTTAGCAAATTTAGCATCAGGTATTAAATAATGCATTGCAACGCTGATCACACGGACAGTGCCGGGCTCCAACTCGTCTGGACGAGCGCGCATCATGCCATGGCGAGCCATATAGTCCATCGAACCATGATACTGATTATCAAGCCACTTTTGTAAGTAGGCTTCATGTGTTTTTAAGTCAATATCGGTAATACCAACTTCAGCAAAACCTAATTCTTTGCCCCATTGCTTGATTTTTTCTGACAAATCTTGATAGTTGATAGTTGTCGACATTGATGGTGAAGAGTTCATGGAAGTTAAGCAGTTAGCGGCTAGTTTACCACAGCCAGTTTACAGTGCGAGCCAAGTACTGAGTTATGAAGCAGAAGCGGCCAGTAAAGCGGGCATTGAGTTATTTGCATTAATGCAACGGGCAGGGCAGGCAGCCTTTGAGTGCATAGATAAACTTCCTTCCTATATTCCAAACTCAATTAAGACAAGCTCAACCAAGAACCGAGTGCTCGTTGTTGCAGGAAAGGGCAATAATGGCGGCGATGGTTATGTAGTCGCGAAACACTGCATCGACGCAGGTTATGAAGTCCAAGTGCTCATTTTAGCCGAAGAGGATAAAATTCAAGGAGATGCAAAGCAAGCACTGGCGGAATTGCAGCAGCTTGCGCTGACAACAAAGTCCGCATTGACGATAACATTCCAATCTGGTCTTGTGGCAGCGGCTAAAAGCATACTCAGCTTCACTGGCGAGCTTATCATAGACGCAATATTTGGCATTGGTTTTCGATGCTCGCTCAACCTTCCTTGGCAAAATATTATTGAAGCTATTAATAGCCATCCTGCCAGTGTTTTGAGTATTGATATTCCTTCTGGATTAAATGCTAGCTCTGGTCACGTTGATAGTGTCGCTATTTTTGCAGATGTAACGGTTACTTTTATTGTGCTTAAGCAAGGATTGCTCACTGGAAGGGCTGCTAACTATATTGGTGACTTGTTCCTTGCCACTCTCGACGTTCAAGATGTGTTTTGTCATCTGCAGCCAGCTAAGAACTTTGCACAAGGCCGAGACGGCTTGCCAAAGATAACGCCAAGACATCCAACGATTCACAAAGGAAGCATAGGTCTTGTACTTGCTATCGGTGGTAATACCGGTATGCCGGGAGCGATTCGCCTAGCATCGGAAGCCGCGTTAAGAGCAGGCGCTTCGTTGGTTGCGGTCAGCTGTCAGCTTCACAATCAGGCTATCGTCAGCAATGGTCGCCCTGAATTGATGCTTGCACCGTCAGAACCCAAACGACTGGCCGCATCGAACTTTATTGAAAAAGCCAAAGTTGTGCTTATTGGTCCTGGATTAGGGAGAGATGAATGGGCACAGCAATTAATGTCTTTAGCTATTGAAACCGATAAAACACTCGTTGTAGATGCAGATGCCTTGGCACTCATCAAAGATGCAAACTTGTTTCACAGCGACTGGGTACTGACACCTCATCCTGGCGAAGCGGCTTTTTTACTGGATACTGATATTGTCACGATAGAAGCGGATAGATTCCATGCAGCGCTGGCCATTGCAAAGCGTTATGGCGGTGTTTGCGTTTTAAAAGGTGCTGGCAGCTTAATTTCTGATGGAGAACATGTTGTTATCAATACAACAGGAAGTGCAGGTATGGCTTCGGGTGGCATGGGGGACGTATTATCAGGCATAATAGCAGCATTAATTTTACAAACAGGCTCAATTTTGGATGCAACCAAGCTTGCGGTCAGTATCCATGGTCAGGCAGCACAAATGGTGACGCAACGTTCAGGTGTTCGTGGCCTGCTTGCAAGTGATTTATTTGAGCCGTTAAGAGAAATAGTTAATCAGTACTAATGAAGAAATCTTATTTTTTAGCCGATGAAACTGCGACAGTAGGTTTAGGAAGCGCACTTGCTGATGCTGTACAGCAGCTTAAACAAGGCATGGTAGTTTATCTTAATGGTGACTTGGGAGCAGGGAAAACAACGTTAACGCGTGGCTTTGTTCGAGGATTTGGCCATCAAGGTGCGGTTAAGAGTCCAACATATACACTTGTAGAGCCTTATGAATTGGCCGACTGGAATATCTATCACTTTGATCTTTATCGACTTGCTGATCCAGAAGAGCTTGAGTTTATGGGCATTAGAGATTATTTTAGTGACAGTAGCTGTAGTTTTATTGAGTGGCCGGAAAAAGGCCAAGGTATGCTTGCTGATGCCGATTTAATTGTCGACTTAGCTTATCAAGGTGAGCAACGAAACGTTACACTTACGGCCTCGACACCACTGGGTGAACAGTTACTATCAGCGCTTACGGGAAGTTATCAGGGCACAGAAGTATAAATGATAAGTAAATCGCTAAAATTTGTATTCATTTTCGCTGTTGTTTTATGGTGCACGAGCTTTTCTGTCCTTGCCAGCAATCAAATTGATGGCATTCGTGTTTGGCCTGCGCCGGAAAACACCCGCATTGTTTTCGATTTATCGGAAACCCCTGAATATACCTATTTTAGCCTCACGAAACCGAACCGTTTAGTTATCGATTTTAAAGACAGTGTCAATAAAGTCGATTTGGCTCGACTCGCGAAAAACGATAAGCGCATTCTAAAAATACGTAGCAGCAAACCCAAAAGTAAGGGTGGTACGCGTATCGTGATGGAGTTGGCAAGCGCTTATCAGCTGACCGTTTTTCCTCTGCTACCAGCTGGCCAGTATGGCGATCGCTTGGTTGTTGATTTAATTGACAAGAATCCAACTGCAAAGACCGAAGTTAAATCGATCAAAGCAATTACGGCCAACAACAATGCTAAACGCGATATTGTTGTAGCTATTGTTGCAGGCCATGGTGGTGAAGATCCGGGTTCTATAGGTCCCCGAGGTACTTATGAGAAACAGGTAACACTCAGTATTGCTAAACGGCTTGCTAAGCTCATTAACCAGAAGAAAGGCCTACAAGCCAAGCTAGTACGTACAGGTGATTATTACCTTAATCACAATCGTAAAACACGTTTGGCTCGCCAATATCGCGCCGACTTACTGATTTCTATTCACGCCGATGCATTCACATCGCCTAAGCCATGGGGAGCTTCAGTACTGGTGCAAGATCCCCGTCGCGCTAACTCTGAGTTCGCTAAGTGGATTGCTAACAGACAAAAAGAGTCAGAGCTACTTGGTGGTGCTGGCGAGACAATTAAAAAAACCAAAGATAAAAACTTAGCGCTGACACTTGCTGACATGAAAAAAGAACACACCATGGCCAGTAGCTATGAATTTGCTGAACATGCTGTAAGCCAGCTTAAGAAAGTGACTAAAATGCACAAGAAAAAGCCGGAGGCAATGAGCTTAGCTGTGCTTAAGTCATCTGATATTCCTTCTGTGCTTATCGAAACAGGGTTTATCTCTAATCCAAAAGAAGAACGCAATTTAAATAGCGGTAAGCATCAACAAAAATTGGCAAATGCGATTTACCTAGCGGTGCACAACTATTTCATTGATAGCCCACCCGCGGGCACTTTATACGCCTCTATTGGCTACAAAAAACATAAAGTGAGCCGTGGTGAATCATTATCATTATTAGCGAAACGCTATAACGTCTCAGTTGGCCAAATAAAATCGGCAAACAATTTACGCTCAAGCACCGTGCGAATTGGGCAAACTCTCAAAATTCCGCGAGCTGAATAAACTATGACTATCCAAATTTTACCGGCTCGCCTAGCAAACCAAATTGCTGCCGGCGAAGTTGTCGAGCGCCCTGCATCTGTTGTGAAAGAACTGGTCGAAAACAGTTTAGATGCTGGCGCCACTAAAATTGCAATTGATATCGAAAAAGGTGGTGCTAAGAAAATTCGCATCAATGATAACGGAGGTGGCATTGCTAAAGACGAGTTGACGCTGGCGCTAAGCCGTCACGCGACGAGTAAGATTAAAGACCTTAATGATCTAGAAGCGATTAGCAGCTTAGGTTTTCGTGGCGAAGCATTAGCCAGTATCAGCTCTGTTGCACGTTTAACGTTAACATCAAAACCTGAAGGCCAAGAAAGTGCTTGGCAAGCCCAGGCTCAAGGGCGCGATATGGAGGTGCTTGTTCAACCAGCAGCTCACCCAATGGGCACTACCATTGAAGTTAACGACCTCTTTTTCAATACCCCCGCACGCCGCAAATTTTTACGAACCGAAAAGACTGAGTTTGGGCATATCGACGAGCTTGTTAAACGCATTGCATTGGCGAGGTTTGACGTAAGCTTCACGTTAACGCACAACGGCAAAGTCGTACGCCAATATCGAGCAGCCAAGCAACAGACACAGTATATTAAGCGTATAGCACAAGTGTGCGGGCAAAAGTTTGTTGATAGCGCCGTTGAAGTCAATTGTAAACATGATGGCTTGCACTTGTGGGGCTGGATTGCCCGTCCGGATTATTATCGTACGCAGAACGATCTCTGTTACAGCTATGTCAACGGACGCATGATGAGGGATAAACTAATCAATCACGGCATTCGTCAAGCGTTCACCGATACGTTGCCGAGCGATACTTACCCAGCTTTCGTTTTATTTCTAGATCTCAACTACAAAGATGTAGACGTAAACGTTCATCCAGCAAAACACGAAGTACGCTTTCACCAAGGGCGTTATGTTCATGACTTTATTTACACTGTGTGCCACCAAGCGTTGCAAGAGTCGATGCAAGCACAGGTTTTAGTCGATGATAATGGCGAAGCGTTAAGTGATGCTGGAAATGATGCTCACGCATTTGTGATGACTGCAGATAATTATCGAAATCAGTCTCAGTCAAGCGCTATGGCTGATGCTAACGCGGCAGGCAGTACGGCAAGTTCGTATGGCTCATCAGCATCACAACCATCGAGCTATGCGAGTGACCAGAGCTTTATCAAACCATTACAGTTTGTTCGTGAAAGTAGTCCGTTATCGAATCAGCAAAATTACTCATCTAATAATACAGCCAACAGCGCATCTGGTTACGCTGCGAATTATGCCGCCAATAAGCCAGGAAATGTGACGCAGGCATCAAAGGCTTATCAACAGCTCATGACACCTGTTGCTGACAGCGAAAACTCTACAGCTAGTGAATGTACGATGTTAGAGTTTCAGTTGATAAAAGTTGAATCGCCGTGCTTTGCCGTGGTTATACGAAATGACAAGCTACAACTGCTTAATTTGGTACCAATAGCTCGAGAGGTCAACAAACAACTTATTGAGCAGCGTTGGTTAGAAGGTTTAGTTAGCCAGCCATTACTTTTACCGGTCGTGGTGCAAGTAGAAGAGTTTATGGCAAAGTGGATTAATCAACACATTAATTTAATTGAGCAAGCGGGTATTTATGTACAGGTTCAATTAGGTAAAAAAATACAGGTTCGTCAGTTCCCTGCAATGTTAAGGGATCAAGATGTAAATCAAAGCTTTACTCGTTTGTTGGCAGAAATTGAAATATTTTTGGCGGAAGGTTTATCAAATAACGAAGCGTTGATAACTGCTTTAACAGCAATAATATCCGATAAAAATTATCAACTTAGCGAAGCGAAGCAGTTACTTATTCAAGCAAAATCGGTATTAGGGGCTAAACTAAATAGTCTTTGCGACTTGAATTCTAGCGATATAGACCTTACTTCTGCCTTATCGCAACTGCAATAGGCTATTATGACCGAGTTTCAATCTCATCCTCCCGTTATTTGTTTGATGGGTCCAACTGCTTCAGGCAAAACGGCACTGGCCATGGCGCTTTATGATGCATTGCCGTGTGAAATTATCAGTGTTGATTCGGCGTTGGTGTATAAAGAGATGGATATTGGTACTGCTAAACCAACGGCAGAAGAGCTAGCAAAGTATCCCCATCGGTTAATTAATTTAATTGATCCGTTGGAAAGCTACTCAGCAGCTGACTTTTGTCGTGATGCATTAGCAGCGATTGCTGAAATTCGTGCTCAAGGTAAGATCCCACTATTAGTTGGTGGGACTATGATGTACTTCAAAAGTCTTATTGAAGGGATTTCTCCTCTACCAGAGGCCTCTCCCGAAGTGCGTCAACAAATTGAAAATGAAGCTAACGAACACTGTTGGCAGCATATGCATGAGCAGTTAAAACAGATCGATCCGGTATCGGCGGAGCGTATTCATCCCAATGACCCACAGCGAATTACGCGTGCCTTGGAAGTTTATCGCTTAACCGGAAATAATTTGACACAATTAACCGAAATAAAGGGTGAATCTCTGCTGGGAGATGTTTTACAATTCGCCATCTGCCCTACTGAACGCAAGGTCTTGCATCAACGTATTGAACTAAGATACGAGCAAATGGTCGAACAGGGGTTCGAACAAGAAGTTATCGCGTTGAAAAATCGTGGCGACTTGCATGAAGATTTACCTTCAATTCGCTGTGTAGGATATCGTCAAATGTGGCAATATCTAAACGGCGAATATGATTTCGACGAAATGATATTTAAAGGTGTCTGTGCTACTAGGCAGTTAGCAAAAAGACAACTTACTTGGCTAAGGAGTTGGCCCGATTTACACTGGTTAGACATGGAAGATGAAACTAACTTAGCGCAAATACTGTCTGCAGTGAGCAAACTCTAAACTTTGATGTATACTTAACGAGGTACTGAGTACCTGATTAATAAATATTTTTTATCTATACTTTTACCTAACAATAACAAAAGGGGCCAAAGAATGGCAAAGGGGCAATCTTTACAAGACCCATTTTTAAACGCGCTACGTCGCGATCGCATCCCTGTAGCAATTTACTTAGTAAATGGTATTAAGCTACAAGGCCAAGTGGAATCATTCGATCAGTTTGTGATCTTATTGAAGAACACGGTAAGCCAAATGGTTTATAAGCATGCGATATCAACCGTTGTACCTGCTCGCGCAGTAAATACCGCATCTCAAGGGCAGCAAGACTTTAATCAATCAGTGGGTTCTTAATCTAGATGAGGTTATTCAGTATTGTAGGGGGTTGTTCATTTGTTTGATCGTTATCAGGCAGGTGAACAGGCAATACTAGTTCATGTAGATTTTCCAGACGAAAGCAGCAGAGAAGACTTACAAGAATTTAAAATGTTGGTCTCATCTGCTGGTGTTCAGTCGCTTTCAGTGGTCACTGGTAAGCGAAATTCACCTCACCCAAAATATTTTGTTGGTAGTGGCAAGGCAGAAGAAATAGCTGATGCGGTAAAGCTATTCGATGCCAATGCGGTGTTATTCAATCACGCCTTATCACCGTCTCAAGAAAAAAATATCGAAGCATTATGTCAATGTCGCGTTATTGATCGCACGACCTTGATTCTTGATATCTTTGCTCAGCGAGCACGTACCCATGAAGGTAAATTGCAGGTAGAGCTAGCGCAGTTACGTCATATCAGTACAAGATTGATCCGAGGTTGGACTCACTTAGAACGTCAAAAAGGCGGTATTGGCCTGCGTGGTCCAGGTGAGACACAATTAGAAACGGATAGACGCTTGCTACGTGAGCGAATGAACAATATTCTCAAGAGATTAGAGAAGGTTGAAAAACAGCGACAGCAAGGCAGGCGTTCAAGAGTACGAGCAGAAATTCCGACGCTGTCATTAGTTGGTTATACCAATGCTGGTAAATCAACCTTGTTCAACTTAATTACGCAAGCAAATGTCTATGCGGCGGATCAGTTATTCGCTACATTGGACCCAACGCTTCGTAAAATCCAAGTAGAGGATGTTGGCCGCGTTATTCTCGCTGATACGGTTGGTTTTATTCGCCACTTACCGCACGATTTAGTCGCTGCGTTTAAAGCGACTTTAACGGAAACTCGCGAAGCTGAATTACTTATACATGTAGTTGATATTGCAGACGAAAGGCGCAGTGAAAATATTAATGAAGTGCAAAATGTTTTGGATGAAATTGATGCGGGCGAAGTGCCACAATTATTAATTTGTAACAAAATCGATAAACTTCATGACTGTCAGCCACGTATCGATCGAGACGAACATGGAATGCCGGTCAGGGTATGGTTGTCTGCTCAAGCAAATCAAGGTATAGAATTGCTATTCGAGGCGCTGGCAGAGCGAATGGGGCGTCAGGTTGTTAAGCATAGCTTGAAAATACCGCCTACGGCGGGCAAATTTCTTGGCTCCTTGTACCAATTGAATTGTATCGACAATGAAGATTATGACGAAAATGGCAACTGCTTAGTGAGTATTAAGTTGCCGGTTCGTGAATGGAATCGACTGATTAAACAAGAAAAAGCGGACGTCGAACGCTTTATCGAAAGTTAACTGGCTGATATATTATCGGCTTAAAGAAGAATTTGAATTAGCAATGTAGCGGAGAGCGTCATGGCGTGGAATGAACCGGGGAATAACGATAAAGATCCCTGGAAAAATAAAGGTGGCAACAATCAAGGTCCACCAGATTTAGATGATTTGTTCAAAGACTTAGGCAACAAATTCAACGGTATGTTTGGTGGTAAATCAGGCGGTTCGTCTGGTGGTGCTAGCGGCGGTGCAGCTGGTGGTGGCTTCTCAGGAGTTGCAGTGACACTGGTTTTCATTATTGCCATTGTTGCTTACTTGTTTACCTGTGTATACACCATCAAAGAAGCAGAGCGTGGTATTAAGCTGCGTTTCGGTGAATATGTTGGTTTAGTAGAGCCTGGTCTTAGCTGGAAGTGGACATTTATTGAAAATATTATTCCAGTAGACGTTCAAACAACACGTGATCTACGTGCGTCTGGTTTTATGCTGACACAAGATGAAAATGTTGTAGAAGTTGAAATGCAGGTGCAGTACCGCGTAGTTAATGCACGCGATTATGTATTTAGTGTAACGAACGCAGACAACAGCTTAAGTGATGCGTTAGATAGTGCATTAAGATACGTTGTTGGTCACGCGGTGATGGATGATGTATTGACTAGCGGTCGTGAAGAAGTTCGTCAAAAAGTATGGGCTGAATTAGACAGTATTATCGAGTCATACAATCTAGGTTTACTTGTTGTCGATGTTAACTTTAAGGACGCTCGTCCACCTGAAGAAGTTAAAGATGCATTTGATGATGCAATTGCAGCACAAGCAGATGAAGAACGTTTCATTCAAGAAGCAGAAGCATATGCGCTAAGTATCGAACCTCGTGCTCGTGGTCGTGTTAAGCGTATGGAACAAGAAGCTCTAGCATACAAAGAGCAGACTGTTTTTGATGCGGAAGGTGCTGTAGCACGTTTTGAAAAACTGCTTCCTGAATATCAAGCAGCGCCAGAAGTAACGCGTCAGCGCTTGTATTTAGGCACAATGGAAAAAGTTTACAGCAATACCAGCAAAGTGATGGTGGATGTCGATGGTGGCAACAACATGATGTACTTACCACTTGATAAAATTATGCAACAACAGCAAACAGTGCCTACACGCATTGTACCGCAGTCTAGCGTACCAGCGTCATCAGGTAGCGTTAATACGTCACCAACTTCTACAGGTCGTTCAGACCGTTTCAATAGTGGGAGAAACTAAGACATGAGAAATTATATTGGTGTTTTAGCTTCACTGGCGTTTGTGCTAGTTGTTTCATCAGTGTTCGTTGTCAACGAAGGCGAAAGAGGCATTGTTTTCCAATTCTCAAAAATTAAGCGTGATGCTGATACTGGTGAAATGCGCATTTACGATCCGGGTCTACACTTTAAAGTCCCTTTCATCGAAACGGTGAAAAAATTGGATGCGCGTATCCAAACCCTGGATGAAGCACCAGATCGTTTTGTTACTGCAGAGAAAAAAGACTTGATGGTCGACTCTTACGTTAAATGGCGTATTGTGGATTTCTCAAGATTTTACCTTCGTACATCAGGTAACTTTGACAATGCTTCTGCACTATTAAAGCAAAAAGTGAATAACGGCCTTCGTACTGAGTTTGGTACCCGCACAATCAAAGAAATTGTTTCGGGAGACCGTGATGGTCTGATGGCAATGGCATTAGAAAGTGCAAAGAGCAGTCGCGATGACTTAGGCATTGACGTAGTTGATGTTCGTGTTAAAGCGATTAACTTACCGAACGAAGTGAGTAACTCTATCTACGAGCGTATGCGTGCAGAACGTAACGCAGTAGCTAAAGAGCACCGTTCGAAAGGTCAGGAGCAATCTGAAATCATCCGAGCGACTATTGATGCGAAAGTGACGGTTATGTTAGCCGATGCACAAAAGAACGCTCAAGAAATTCGCGGTGAAGGTGATGCGTTAGCTGCTAAAGTTTACGCAGATGCCTACAGTAAAGATGCTGAATTCTACAAGTTCTACCGTAGCTTAGAAGCTTATGAAAACAGCTTCAATGATAAGAGCGACATCATGGTAGTAAAACCTGACAGTGATTTCTTTAATTACTTGAAAGAAGGCTCTAACAAAAAGTAACACTAAAAGGGCCATTCAATAATGGCCTTTTTTACCCTAAGTTATTGATTATGGACGTGCAAACCTTACTTCTGGCTATTTCCATTGCCTTTATTCTTGAAGGCTTCTTTCCTGCCATGTTTCCTAATAAATGGCGTGCTTATGTTTCAAAATTATCTGCTGAATCAACAACTAATATCCGCAATACAGGACTTGTTATCATGGTCATAGGTATTGTAATGCTAGCCCTTGTTAAATAATGCTTACAGCAACCTTACTGCTTTAAAAATCGCCAATTAGTACTTGGACTCGTTTTTGATTTTTGATAGAATCGCCGCCTAATTTTCTTACCAACATGTAAACATGGGCAAAAACGTTGTAGTTCTGGGCACCCAATGGGGTGACGAGGGTAAGGGTAAGGTAGTTGACTTACTCACAGACAAAGCAAAATACGTAGTACGTTATCAAGGTGGTCACAATGCTGGTCACACATTAGTAATTAACGGTGAAAAAACAGTTCTTCATTTAATTCCATCAGGTGTTTTACGTGACAATGTAAAATGTCTTATCGGTAATGGTGTAGTACTTTGTCCGAAAGCTTTAATGGCTGAAATCACTATGTTAGAAGAGCGCGGCGTACCAGTACGTGAAAGACTTCTAATCAGTGACGCATGTCCACTTATTCTTCCGTATCACAATGCATTAGATGCTGCGCGTGAAAAAGCTCGCGGTAGCAAAGCTATTGGTACTACAGGTCGTGGTATCGGTCCAGCGTATGAAGATAAAGTAGCACGTCGTGGTTTACGTGTTGGCGACTTATTCTGTAAAGATTCTTTTGCTGCCAAGCTTAAAGAAATCGTTGAATATCATAACTTTGCACTTGTTAACTACTACAAGGCTGAGCCAGTAAACTTTGAAGAAGTATTAGCAGACGCTATGGCAGTTGCTGATATCATCAAAGGTATGGTTGCTGATATTGCTGAATTACTTGATCAAGCACGCAAGAATGGTGACTCGATTATGTTTGAAGGTGCACAAGGTACATTACTTGATATCGATCACGGTACATACCCATATGTAACTTCTTCGAACACTACTGTTGGTGGTGTTGCTACAGGTTGTGGTTTTGGTCCTCGCTACTTAGATTATGTTTTAGGTATTACCAAAGCTTACACAACACGTGTTGGTTCGGGTCCTTTCCCAACTGAATTAAATGACGAAGTTGGTAACCACTTAGGTACCGTTGGTCACGAATTTGGTGCAACTACCGGTCGTGAACGTCGCTGTGGTTGGTTTGATGCGGTTGCAATGCATAGAGCTGTTCAAATTAATTCAATCTCAGGCTTTTGTTTAACTAAGCTAGACGTGTTAGATGGCTTAAAAGAACTTAAGATCTGTACTGGCTATCAAACTGAAAACGGTGAAGTAATTACTGTTCCACCGACAGCAGCAGAAGGTTATGAGAACGTAACTCCAGTTTACGAAACATTACCTGGTTGGGATGAATCTACTGTTGGTGCTACTTCGTTTGAAGATTTACCTGCTAATGCTGTTGCTTACATCAAGCGTTTGGAAGAAGTTACTGGTGTACCGATTGATATCATTTCTACTGGTCCGGATCGTAACGAAACAATGATTTTAGTAAACCCATTTGACGAATAATAAACGCGTCTTAATTGGATAACTATTTAAGAACCAGCCAGTTGGCTGGTTTTTTTCTGCCTATTTTTCAGCACTAGCAAATTTTCTTCTGAATAAACAGCCAAAAAATCAGAATAAAACATGAAATTTTGATTGGTCTAACCTCTTATTTTATATGGGCTGTAGGCTTTTTGTTTGTAGAAAAGAGCCTATAATCGAGCTTGGAAGTCATATTCCACATAAATCAACATAATAATAACTATAACAATCTTATAATTTACAAAACTCGCCAGTTACATAAAGCTACAAGCATGATCACTGATAAGGAAAAATAATGGCAGATTTTAAACAGCAAGCTCTCGATTACCATGCCCTACCTACGCCAGGTAAAATCAGTATCGAACTCACGACTCCAGCAGAGACAAGTAAAGACCTCGCACTGGCGTATAGTCCAGGCGTTGCTGAGCCAGTAAGAGAAATTGCCGACAATCCAGAAAATGTATACAAATATACCGCTAAAGGAAATACAGTCGCCGTTATTTCCAATGGTACTGCTATTTTAGGATTGGGAAATCTTGGGCCTATGGCCTCTAAGCCAGTGATGGAAGGTAAAGCACTTCTATTTAAAAGATTTGCTGGTATTGATTCGTTTGATATTGAAGTAAAGCACACTACAGTAGAGGACTTTGTAAGTACCGTTGCTAACATTGCCGACTCATTCGGTGGTATCAACCTTGAAGATATTAAGGCACCAGAGTGTTTCGAGATTGAAAGAGCATTAATTGAACGTTGCCGCGTACCAATTTTTCACGATGATCAACACGGGACTGCAATAGTAACAGCGGCAGGGATGTTAAACGCATTAGACATCCAAGGTAAATCAATTCGTCATGCAAATATTGTATGTATGGGCGCCGGTGCTGCGGCAATCGCATGTATGGAGTTGCTTATTAAATGCGGTGCACAGCGTGAGAAGATTTACATGCTAGATCGCAAAGGTGTTATCCATACCCGTCGTGACGACCTAAATGAATATAAGAAACTATTTGCGAATAACACTGATAAAAGAACACTTGATGATGTAATTGATGGTGCAGATGTATTTGTTGGTGTTTCAGGCCCAGATTTATTGTCAGCTGAGCAGCTTAAAATGATGGCACCTAACCCTGTTGTTTTCGCATGCTCAAATCCAGATCCTGAAATTAAGCCGGAAATTGCAACAGCTGCACGCGACGATGTGATCATTGCAACTGGACGTTCAGACTATCCGAATCAAGTAAATAACGTTTTATGTTTTCCATTTATCTTCAGAGGCGCTTTGGATGTTAGAGCGAGAGCCATTAACGACGAAATGAAGATAGCTGCGGTTCATGCGATTAGAGAACTGGCCAAAGAGTCTGTTCCTGAAGAGGTACTGAAGGCGAGCGACGAAACTAATCTAGCGTTTGGTCGTGATTACATTATTCCAAAACCAATGGATCCTCGTCTAAAAGATAGAGTTGCAAAAGCGGTTGCCCAAGCTGCAGTTGAATCTGGGGTTGCAAGCCTAGAGCTTCCAGCGAGTTACGCTGATTAGTTAAAGGTTCAGTAGTGGCTAGAGTAATCTAGTCACTACTCGTTTAGTTTATTCTCCCTAGCGCAAATCATACTTCTTCAACCTCATATATAACTACTCCATCAAGTTTCCGTTAATAACTGACAATTTATAATAGGTTGTTTAATAGTTTTAATTAAAAGCATTCTTCTAAGTTGAAGATCGTCTCTAGCCTGAATTAGCGCCTTTTTTCACCAATGAACAGGTGAGACCGGCTGATTTAGCCAATAAAACCGCGTTTAGTACGTTATTTGAGCAAACAAACAAAAAGTTTAAAATAGTGCTTGATCCTTTTTCGAAAGTGTCTAAAATTCGCATCCACTTCTCAGGGAGACCTAAGAAGT
>JAKVCY010000205.1 GCA_022448425.1 Thalassotalea sp.
CTAGGTGCAGCGGGTGTAAACGAAGCTATTTACAGCTTGTTGATGATGGAGAATAACTTTATTGCGCCATCAATTAACATCGACACACTGGACGACGCGGCACAAGGGCTAGATATTGTTACCCAAGCTCGTGAAGCAACGCTAAACACAGTGATGTCAAATAGCTTTGGCTTTGGCGGCACTAACGCAACGCTGGTTATGCAGCATTACAACGGTTAGCCGAAACAGCTAGTATCAAAAAGTTCGAAGCTTCGTTTAAGAAGCTTCAAAACAAAAAGGGCGTAAACCTGAACACCATGAGTGTTTGTGTTTACGCCCTTTTTTGTTGTAGATACCTATAGCTTTCTAAAGTAAAGATTGCGAACACGACCGTTAGATATTCTGAAGCCATTCACTTCACCATGAACATCGCGCTCAAATAGGATATCGCCAACTTGTGAGCTAAAAAAGTCACCTTTGACTGGCGCAATATAATGGTCGCTTAGACGGTGATGAGAAATTTTCAGCTGTTTATTTTCTGGTGAAAAGTGATAAGTGGAAGAAAGTTCAGGGCTGAAGTAACTGCCGGCGAACTGCGATAACCAGGTTCTGGTTATTTTGACTGGTGTATAGCCAACCGACACATACGTATCGATATTGTCTACCCGCACTGTCATGAAGCTTGTTTCGTCATCTTTAGTAAATTCAACATAAATCTCTCCCTCTACATTCAGCATTTTGAAGGTGTTTTCGCTGATAGGAGCGAGTTCGCTTACGTCACCTTGGCCTCTTGAATACATTAGTTTACCGTTTTCTAAATATATCTCTCGTGAGTACGCTTCTGGTTTATACCAATAGTGACCCGCATAGGCATTGAGTGTGTCTTCATCTAACTCAATAAAATCTGATATTTGTTTAGGTGAGATTGACTCTAGAAATGCGTTAGCAATGGCGTTATGAGGGGGAGGGGTGTCTTTCTTCAAAAGCGTGTCAGCCATTTGCAGAGCCAATTCCCATGGCCTTGCATCTGCGCCATTATTCAATATTGCAATTGCTAAATTTTGGTTAGGGAATCGAGCTAAATACGAACGAAACCCTGCGTCTCCGCCGCTATGCTGAAAATATTTGATACCTTTGTAATGACTAATAAATTGCCCATAAGCGCCACCAAATGTTTCTCCATTGTTTAAGGACGCAAGAGTATTCATTTGCTTAATTATAGCAGGGCTACCAACAGTCGGTTCGGTGTAGTTAGCTGACCATTTCAGCAGATCTTCTGCGGTTGTAAATAAACTGGTTGCACCTACATTTGAAAAGCTCAACACACTTTTTTTGTAGCCACTGCCATTGGGCTCGTATGAGTAGGCCCTATTGCTAACGATCTTCTGATGGTCGTCATAAAACAAGCTGTTACTCATATTCAATGGAGTGAACAGCCTTTCTTGCGTGAACTGAGCAAAAGATTTACCGCTAACACGCGCAACAACCTCTGCTAATAGTGTGAACCCGGTATTTGAGTAAAGAAACTCTTCTCCCGGTTTGAAGTTTAGCTCTTTTTGTCGCGCTACTATTTTTAGTACGTGTTCGGTAGTGATTACGTCATCTAATCGCCAACCCGCCATACGTAACAAATTCCATTGATCTCGCATGCCGCTTGTATGTGATGCTAAGTGTCGTAAAGTTATTGTGTGACCAAAGTCCGGCACTTCTGGAATGTATTGCCGTATGTCATCATCGAAATTTAACTTACCTTCTTCAGCAAGTAGAAGAATGGCGAATACGGTAAATTGCTTGGATACAGATGCAACGTGAAACATAGTTTCTGGCGTAACAGGTATATCGTATTCTAGGTTTGCGCTGCCATAACCTTTTGAAAATATAACCTCCCCATCCTGCAGAACTGCAACTGAGGCCCCGGGCTTATCAATACCATCGGATTGGGAAAATAGTTGGTCAAACTCGATAGTTTGTTTTGAAGGGATATTTAGAGGCTTTTCAGGTTTTAAAGATGGTTGGCAGGCGCTTATACCAATTAATAGTGATAAAATAACGACTAGACGTGCTGCAAGATTATACATTGTAACGATTCCTTGTTAGCGCTTATTTTCAATTTTTTCCGATGAAGAGCAAGCGTCAATTCGCTGTAGAAAAACGCAAAAACCATTCTCAGGCGAAGGTTAGGGTAAAGTTGTTTTAATTAGTAGGCAAACATATTCTCTATTAACTACCCACTGATGAAAATGCTTTTGCACTTTAGCCGCTTGTTCTGAAAGCTGCGAAGCTAATACATGGGCTATGTCACATCGTTTCTAATTTTAGCCCACGCGTTATAGACCATTTGTGTAGTGTGTGAAGGTTTGCTGTTTGTCTCTAATTGCCAGAAAGACTACTCTTCGGCTGCGTACATTTACCCGTCACTCAAGCTGCCTGTGATAATTTTGGCTTTTGTCTTCTCTAAATTAAAAAATGCTGATGTTTAAACAAGTCTGGTGTAATATTGCACCAGCTAATATCTATTGGAGTAAATGTCATGCCTCGTCAAAGTATCACTCTGACTGAAAAAAATGATGCGTGGCTCAAAAGTCATATTGAAGATACGCGAGAGTATGCAAACAAAAGTGAACTCGTGAATGATTTGATTCGTCGGGCCAGACGCGCTGAGGAAATAAATCAAAAGCTCGTCAGTGCAGAGAGAAGTGGATTCATTGAACAATCGCCTGAAGATATGCTGAAAGAATTTAAGGCTGAATTAAAAAGATAAATGGAAAGCTACAAGCTATCGCTGAATGCCAAAGAGGATCTCAGGCGTATTTATACATATGGATTTGTAGAATTTGGCGAACTCCAAGCAGATAAGTATTTCGAAGGTTTTTTTCAGACATTTGAAAAAATTGCAAGTAATCCATCTGCATACCAATCAGTTGACCATATTCGGCAGGGGTATAGACGCTGCGCTTATGGCTCAGACAGTATTTACTATCGATACAATGGTATTGAAGTTGAGATAATGGCAATTCTGGGTGGGCAAGACATCGTTGAATGGCTCTAAATCAAGCCAACAAACAAAACTCGGTGTCCGCTCCTTGTTTTGAGCAGACTGTAAAGAAGGAAACGAAGTCGCACCGCTCAACACAGTGCGTCACGTACAAATCCATATCTAACTAAGTAAAACCGCAAGCTCACCCTAATATTAATAGAGAGCTACTGTGTTATTACTAAGTTTTCGAAAAATAACTACAAGGCCATTTCACAGCGGAATTCTAGTATTAGTTAAAGCTTTTCAGCTAATTAATTCGGTCAAATAAACTGGTAACGACCAAACAAGGTATCTGGCTCCAAAATGGTGATTTTCCCGTAATGTCGTTTAAGCAAACCTTCACTTTCAAGCTCACCTAAAAGCTGGTTCACCGTTTGCCTACTGCTATTTATCATTTGCGCCAAAGACTCTTGCGAAAGCGTTAGCGTAATCGCGTTGTGTTTGGGCAAATGCTGACCGTAACTGGTGGTAAGCATCAATAGCCGTTTTACAAGCTGGTGTTTAAGGCTAAGCCCTGCACTTGAGTCAATAAACTGAAAAGCGCTGCGTACTCGCGTACATAAAAGGCGAGTAAAATGCGGGTACAGTTCAGGGTACTGTTCAAGTAATGTCTTAAACGCATTTTTTTGAATAATAGCAACGGTGGAGTTTGTCTCACAGAAATTATCATGGGTACGCGGAAGGTCGTCGAACATCGATATTTCACCAAACCAGGTACCGGGCCCAAGCAAAGCAAATAGCATCTCTCGACCATCCACGCCCACTGTAACAACTCTTAAACGGCCCTCGCATACCCCATAAAAACCGACACCGTCTTCACCTTTAGCATGCAGTTGCTGCCCGGCTTTTAGGTGTTTTAGGCGCATCTTGTCGAACATGGCCTCTTGCAAATAGGGGGGAAGCGCACCAAACCATGTAGAGCTAGCGAGAACAGGTTTAAATTTTTCCATTTAACAAATTTCTTACAATGTCGTATATCCGACAGTGTATAGCAATTACTGCGCGTAATGTAGGCGCTAAGAGAAAGTAAATAAAATTTTCGTTGAAGCTTTCCTTTTGTAAGGCCTTCAAAAGACGGCTGACAGACTTCAATGAAAGTATTTTAGATATAAAAAGAGTAAAACTATGACAGATTCAGTAAAGTCGAAAGTTAGCAGTGAAGAATGGCAAACCCGTGTTGATTTAGCCGCATGCTACCGCGCCGTTGCTATGTATGGGTGGGACGATCTCATTTTTACCCACATCTCTGCCCGTGTTCCTGGGCCTGACCATCATTTTTTGATTAATCCCTACGGTTTAATGTTTGATGAAGTTACTGCATCAAGTTTGGTTAAAGTTGATTTGCACGGTAATAAGGTAATGGAAAGTGAGTACGACATTAACCCTGCAGGCTTTACCATTCACAGCGCAGTTCATGAAGCACGTGACGATGCCAAATGCGTGTTGCATTTGCACACAGCAGAAGGTGTAGCAGTTTCCATTTTAGAAGACGGGCTACAGCCATACTCGCAGCAGTCGCTTTTTCCACTAGCGTCCCTTTCTTATCATGCCTATGAAGGGGTGGCGTTAAACTCAGACGAAAAAGCACGATTGGTTCGCGACCTAGGCGATACCCAATTTATGATTTTGCGCAACCACGGGCTTTTGACCTGTGCAGACAATATTCCCGATGCATTCTTGTTTATGTTTATTATGCAGCGCGCCTGTGAAATTCAGTTGAAAGCACAGGCAACAGGTAAACCGCTTATTCCTATTCACTCGGCAATTCTGGAAGGCATTCGTACACAAGCCGCTCAAGTAACGCGACAAGCAGGTGGTTCACTTGCATGGCCGGGTATCAAACGTCGCGTAGCGCGTCGCTTCCCTGGGTACGACAAGTAATGATGTGAAGGTTAACGTTATCCAATACCACGTTCACAACGGATGGGGACAAAAAACGCGAGCTGAAGCGCTTTGTTTTAGGCGCTTCTGTTTTAAAACAGGTCATTGACAATAACGACTTCATTGATTAACGTCATCAATAGAGTAAATATACAAGGATGAAACATAAACTCAACTCAACTCAACTCAACTCAACTCAACTCAAATTTTAGTATGAAGCTCATTTTAGCTTCATTACTTTTAGTGCTATTAATGTGTGGTTACTCAAGCCATGCTCTTGCACATTTTCAACCTTTAACAAATCCTTCTAACAGCGGGTTTGTGCCGACCATTCCTGGTGAGAAACGAGGGGTAGTCTGCTCTGGCGAGTTAGGCAGCGATTTTAATGAATGCCCTTCAAACTTTGAGAAATATGCAATCAGCAAAAGTCAAATTCCAACAGAGGAATCTGAATGCCAGAGTCCGACAGACTTGCTCTGTTCTGAAGAGCTTGTTGTCGGCGTCAAGAACCAGTTTGTAATTTTTGATATCGACAGAGAACAAACCGTAAAATTCGAAGTACTCGTGATGCCAAATGTGTTCTATCAGAATGGCAGTCTGAAGCAATCTGGCTACATTGCGGCTTCTGAAATAGCACCTTCTGCGGACGAGCTTGAGGTCACTGAGTTATTCGCTTTAGTAAGTCGAAACAGAGCAGAGATACGAAAGAAAACAACGATCACCGAACTTGCGGATGGCTCAATGGTGGATGAAGATGGTGCGCCGTCAGACTTTGTACTGGAGTCCGCCGATTCATGCAAAACTGCGCTAGACTTCCTTGACCGAGCATCATCCTGTGCTGGTGATTTATCCAACGATATTGTCCGAGGTGTTGAAGAAGAGGTACTGTTTTACAGCACGGTCAATGCACTGGAGAAACTCGAGGTTGTTCTTGAAGTGGTTTTACCGACAGACATTGATTTGTCATCTGTGGAAAAATTAGCTGAATTTAATTACATTATCAAAATGAAGGATGGTTCTATTCTGGTTGTTCACGTAGAGGTCGATGGTGGAGCAATCGAGATAAAACTGAACGAAGATGCATCGAGAGTGTCTGATGGACGAACATTTAGGCTTGCTAGTAGCGGAGGTGTGAATCACTCAACGAGTTTCGCAGAAGCAGAAGCGATTGTATCACTTGGCTTACCCATGAGTCATTGTGGTAACTTACAATCTGTAAGGGCCACAACAGAATGGGTGGTTGCTAAGCGGATTACAATTCGGCAACCAGACGGGACAGAGCAGACACGGTTTATCTATCGCGAGAGAACCAATTTAGAAAACTTTCAAGTCTGCTACGAATGATAGGGCTGATTGGTTTAAACAGCTATACCCTGTGACCTGAGGTTTTGGTTAAAGCGTTCAAACGTGTATCAATGACGTAAATTAAGAGAATTACCGACAAGATAAATCATGGGCGCTGGGTTACTAAAAGCCTAAGTTAAGGTACACTTAGCGTCATGAAAATACTT
>JAKVCY010000206.1 GCA_022448425.1 Thalassotalea sp.
ACTTGCAACTATTCCTGTTAAAGCCACCATTTTCTCTGGACAGAGACTTTATCGGAGAGACAAACATAAACGGTGACAACATGAGGCCACGCAGCAAGGACAATATTGCGACAGTATTGGCAAATGCACCCAAGTCGAACATGTTTGTTTGGTAATATTGGCGCACAAAAATGAATAGGGTGAGTACCATAAGCACTTTTATTAGCGTATTACTGCGCTATATTTTAGTCGCATGTATTTCCATGATTTACTCATCGGTTTTGTTAGGACTTTGTCTTTTTTTGGTCGATACAGCCTAGATCTTTTTCTGGTGATATAACGTCTCTCACGCGTTGCTTCAATTCAGTAATTTCTGGAAATCCGCCCATGTCTTTGCGCGACCATATTAAGGTGCCATTGGCGAATATCTCAAAAATGCCTCCGGTTCCCGGAAGCAATGACAGCTCGTCTACTTCACCGTCAAAGGTTGTCAGTATTTCTTGTGCCATCCACGTTGAGCGCATTAGCCAGCGACATTTTGAGCAGTACTTTATTTCGATTTTATTCATAGTGTATTCTTTCATTGATGGGCTAAGTTGACCGCCTAAACTGACTTTTAACTGGAAGCGTTACGTCACTTAGTTGGTCGCTTCATTTTTAATAATTTAACGATTAAATCAATGCGTTTATTGGCTCTGTAGCTTTCTGAAGAACCTAAACTCGTAATCAATATCACAACGAGTGCTAGGTAGTAGAAATCTGGCATTGTTTCGTTCTGAGGTAAGAAGATGAAAAAGTACCCAATCGCCAAAATGACAATGTAATTTCTAATGCTAGCAAATGGTTTTGTCTTTAAATCCTCAAGTTGCGTGAGTACCTCTTCGAATCTTTCAGACTCAATCATTTCAACGAGTGCAGTAGCTTCTGTGTCTAATGACTCTTGGTTTTTATCTTTACCTTTATCTTCCATGAACAAACTCCTTCTTAAGTGTTTTGCACCTGCAGTATTGTCAGCGAAAAGGTGCTAAGCCATATCAGCCTAATCCAATATGATACACGCTGATAGTAGCCGGGTAACAACTGCTGTTTAAACGCCTTCGCCATTTTTACAAGGTAGTAAATGGCCAGTATTACTGCTGCTATTGAAGCAATTCTAAACCAGAAAGGGATGTAAATAGAACTTGGACTAAGTGCAATAACTAATGGTGCGATTAATAGTGACAAAAGCATGATGTAGTGGTCAAGTTTAATTAAGCCCCAACCAAAGAGACAAAATAGTATTCCCAAAGGGTAATTATTGATGAAAGGTGATAACTTTTTTGTAGGACTTCCTGACGCACCTAACTCACTACAAAATTGCTTAGCATGGTCATAGTTTGGGTAAAACTTACCAGCTATATATACACCCAATGTAATCCACACTGTCGCGATTATGCCCGATAAAACAGTGATATTGTCTAACAACATATTCTCCAATAAAAAATAAGCAATAACAAAAGGTTGATGCAACTAGAAAGACTTACCTTCTGTTGTATAACGCACCAGCTATATGAATAAGTATCAAAAAGTACAATGCGCTTTCAAAATACAGATGCCAGTTATTTGCGTCGTAGAATGTTCGTGTGCTGGTATCGGCTTCTGACAATAGTAAAAGGCCTAGAAGATTTAAAGGATGCTCATAGTTGGTGGTCATGAATACACCTGAAATCATCATCAAAAATAGGGGGCCGTACATCGCTGTATGTACAGTTCGAACGAGCCACTTTTGCTTAACCGAGTCATATTTTAATTGATATTTTGGGGGCAAAAACCATTTGTACCAAATTAGGAGAGTAATCAGCGTGAAGAACAATATTGAAGCTGCAATAACGTGTATCTCTATCGCATCTTGTTTATGTTCAACGGCATCCTTTGATGCGGTAATCGATATTGTGTATGCGAGTCCCCATATCGAATAGCAGGAACATAATAGCGAGTGCAGAAAGCCAGTGAAGTACTCGATCTACTTTGTAACTTTTCTCTGTTAACACCACAGAACTCCATTTCTCGTGTTCAATATCCACTAAATGAGGATAGTCAGTAATATTGAGTGAAATCAATGATATCAGCTTTTTTAATGCAAGGTGAAGCGCTTCTTAAGTGTTAAACAACAGTGTTAATTAGATACAAAAAAGCCCGCAGAAGCCTGTCTCTTGATCACATTTCTAGATCAAGAGACTTGGCTAGCTCATAACCTTCAAGGATGGTTTGCAGTGTAAACCATCCTTCCCATAACCGCTCCCACCCAACGCGACCATTACGTTTTGAATCATGCCAGCCAGCT
>JAKVCY010000207.1 GCA_022448425.1 Thalassotalea sp.
ACACCCAACTCTTTAAATAGTTTATTGGGTAAAGCCTGGTACAAAGCTGGGCTATGACTCAATCGCCACGGGCCATGGGCAGATTTTGCTGTGTTCCAAGCTAATATCCGCTTCACGCCACGCTTGCGAAGTTGCCGATAGCCAGATCGCCCCCACTGCTTCCAAATATAACATCGTAGCTTTCGACGTATCCACTTATCCATATCAACAAGAGGGCTGGTTACTTCAGCAATGCCAAAATAGCCTCGCCACCCCAATAGATATTTTCTCAAGTCTGTAACAATATGTAATACTGTCCGACCACGGGTCCGTCGAGTGATTCGCCTAATGTTATATTTAAGCGTTCGCAATGCTGGAGCACTCACTTTAATTCGCTTCTCTTTCCCTTTATAGGAAAAGGTAAAACCAAGAAAGGTTCGCTTCCAAGGACGATCAACCGCACTCTTGTCATCGTTTACAATCAGCTTTAAGTGCTTATGTAACCACTTGCTGATTGAAGTGAGAACGCGTTCACCTGCACGTTTGCTTTTGATGTAAATGTTACAATCATCGGCATAACGCACAAACTTGAGTTCTCGCCGCTCCAACTCTTTATCCAGGTCATCCAGTAATAGATTCGCCAACAGTGGCGATAACGGCCCTCCCTGAGGCGTTCCTTCTTCTGACTCTATCCATTGGCCTCCTACCAAAGCACCTGCCGTTGAATATCTATTTATTCGTTTTAGAATACGCTTATCCTCTACTCGCTGTTTCACGCGATGCATTAGCACATCGTGATTCACACGATCAAAGAACTTTTCCAGATCCATATCAACAACCCAAGTATTACCTTGGTTGATATAGTGTTTTGACCACTGTATAGCATGCTTCGCTGAACGGATCGGTCTAAAACCAAAACTAAAATGGGAGAACGTTCGGTCCCACTTTGGCTGTAATACTTGCAATAAAGCTTGTTGGATCAAACGATCAAGTACCGTCGGTATACCCAGTTTACGTTCACCACCACCCGGCTTCGGGATCATAACTTGCTTCACCGGTTTCGGTTGGTAAGTGCCATTGAGTAATTGGGCTTTAACTGTCGGCCATTGCTGTTTCAAAAAGGCTGGCAAGTCGTCAACGGTCATGCCGTCTATCCCCGCGCTGCCTTTATTGCTTTGTACTTTATGAAGTGCGTTGAATAAATTAAAGCGTTCAACGACGTCTTCCATCTGTGGAATGTTATCGACCGGAGTGTCTTCTTCTGCCAATCCAGAAACCATTTCATCGCCCCTCCCAGTGTGGGTCAGGCACAGCGGCGGCTGTTTGTCTGATGCATTATCGTTTCTCATTATGCAAATAACTGCTCTCGTCAATTAAGCCCTTTCGGGCACCGTTCGGGCCTTCCCTTAGACATTCACTTCTGAAAAAAAAATTTTTTTCAGCCGAGTAATCACCGGTACTATGCCCTCTGCTGACTTCTCTTGAGTATTCGCATCAATTACTCAATGCTTAGCGATTTTCATCTGCACGCAGATTCCCAGCGCAACGACAAGAGATCTCCCAGGGTAAGACATTTAACTTTCCTCGCGTAGACGCCGGATTTATAAAATGTAGGCCAATCACAACTGGAGGGCTTAATGGTCACGTGCCCACTGGCCCCACCCACATCACACCTAATATCCGGTTCTTGTCCATCGCCCCGCGATTTTGCCTTGGGCTTCCTCCAGCTATTTCCTCACGAAAATAACCTTGCCCTTTGGCTAACCTTCGGCGTTGCGAACACCTGGCAAGTGGACTTTCACCTCTCTAGCTAAATGCCATGCCTGGCACACATGCCTTCTTTATTCGTCACTTTAGGCTGGCCAAAATTGATCGATTCTTTGATTGAAAACCCTACATCATGCAGGTACATCATTAACAAAGTAGCAATAGCAGCACCTAATGAATGACCAGTTAATTGTATAGGTAAAGTCTTATCCAGCAATGGCAAAAGATCGTTGTAAATTGCCATCGCATCTTGCTCAAAGCCTTTATGTACATAGATATCAAGTTGTTTATCTTTTGCTTTGACAAACTCAGCATCTTCTTTTGAATTTGTTAAATTCGCAGTACCTCTGACGCTGACAAGTTGAGTATTAGCGGAGGTAATTTCTAAAAAGTACTGCACATCAATGCTATCCAACAATCCCACATGCTTAGTACCGGAGAATTTTTGTCTAATCGAAGCGGCAGATGAATAAGCTAATTTTGCTCGTTTGGCGTACCACTCAATTTTTTCAAAATCTACTTCTTCCGAAGATAAAACGATGAATTTTTAGTACTCATAAGCTGGCCAGTCTTTTAATAATAAATTGAATGTCATAAACTTGAGTTTAGAGCGAACTAGCTCCCTCAGCACCTTTTTCAAACTACCGATTTCACTGTTGCTCGTTGTCAAAATTCCTGATATTTCAGGCGTTATGCATTTCATGCTCATTTGTTTC
>JAKVCY010000208.1 GCA_022448425.1 Thalassotalea sp.
TATAAGAATAACGATGAAAGAATATCTCGCTCTAATGCGCCATGTACGTGATACGGGTGTGAAAAAGGAAGATCGAACTGGTACAGGTACGTTAAGTGTATTCGGCTATCAGATGCGTTTTAATCTACAGGAAGGTTTCCCTTTGGTGACAACGAAGAAATGTCACCTTAAATCAATCATTCACGAGCTACTATGGTTTCTAAAGGGCGAAACAAATATCGCTTATTTGAAAGAGCACGGTGTGAGTATTTGGGACGAGTGGGCTACCGAAGAAGGCGAGCTTGGCCCGGTTTATGGTCATCAGTGGCGTAGTTGGGATCGTGGTGACGGTACATCGGTAGACCAAATTGCCGAAGTGGTTGAGCAAATCAAAAGCAATCCAGACTCTCGCCGACTTATTGTTAGCGGCTGGAACCCTGCGGTACTCCCTGATACTAATTACTCTCCTAAAGAAAATGCTGCGATGGGCAAGCAAGCACTGCCCCCCTGTCATACACTTTTCCAGTTTTATGTGTTAGACGGTAAGCTTAGCTGCCAACTTTACCAACGAAGCGGCGACATTTTCTTGGGCGTTCCTTTCAATATCGCAAGTTATGCTTTATTGACAATGATGATGGCACAAGTGTGTGACCTAGAGCCCGGCGATTTTATTCATACGCTAGGCGATGCGCATTTGTATTCAAACCATCTTGAGCAGGTAGAGCTACAGCTTAGTCGCGAACCGTTTGCGCGTCCAACTATGGAAATTAACCCTGAGGTTAAAGACATTTTTGGGTTCTCTTTCGACGATTTTACGCTTAAAAACTATCAGTCACACCCACACATTAAAGCCCCTGTAGCTATTTAAGGAGTTACCATGAGTACTCCGATATTGATTTGCGATGACTCAGGCTTCGCAAGGCGGCAAATGGCGCGCAGTTTACCTGATGGTTGGGATGTCGATATTTCGTTCGCCGAGAATGGCGAACAAGCCCTTGCTCTTATTCGAGAAGGCAAAGGCGACGTGGTGTTTCTCGACTTAAACATGCCAGTAATGGACGGTTACCAAACCATGGAGGCTATCCGTCAACAGGACCTACCGTGTTTAGTGGTAGTGGTCTCTGGAGATGTTCAATCACAAGCGCGAGAAAAAATGCTTGCTCTTGGGGCTTTGGATTTTATTCGCAAACCTATCGATAACGAAAAGCTTAGTCACATCTTAGCCTCTTACGGTATTTACAGCGGGGAGAAACACGCTTCTGGTACGCGGTTGCAAAAAGTCCAGCATGAGTCGGGTAACGCTCAACCCAATGCTCAAACAAGCATAGAAGATCAATTAGATGCATGCCGCGAAATGGTGAATATTGCCATGGGACGTGCTGGAGAAAATCTTGCTGCGTTGCTCGGTGAGTTTATCGACTTACCCATACCAAACGTAAACCTAATTGAAAGCAACGAACTGTCCATGGCGATTGCTGAGATTAATCGTAGCGACAGTGTTTCAGCGGTTTCGAAAGGGTTTATTAGCGAAGGGATAAGCGGTGAGGCTCTGGTTATCTTTAATGATACTAACTCACAGAATATTGTAGAGCTATTAAAGTATCCCCCGTCTGCGTCTTCAGATAAGCTCGCTCTTGAGGCACTCATGGATGTTTCAAACATTCTTATAGGCGCTTGTTTGAACGGTTTGTCAGAACAACTTAATGTTGCCTTTAGCCATACGCATCCTGTTTTGCTAGGGCAGCATCAAGGGTTATCAACCCTATTGAGCGATAATGTACAGCGCTGGGGAAAGTTGATGGCCATTGAAATTGGCTATGCGATCAAATCAAAGGATATCGCTTTTGACCTATTACTACTGTTTCCTGGCGATGCAATGAATCACATTTACGCCAGGTTGTTCGATGACGGCTTAGTAACACAGGACCAGGAAAGTCTATGAATGCTTCAACTGATATGAGCAATGCTGGTGCGCTTATTGACTCATCGTATGTACCTGCTGGGTTACTTGATTCAATCGAAGTTGGGATTGCGGTATTAGATCGCAATTTCAACGTGCAAGTATGGAACAAATTTCTAGAGAACCATGGTGCCAAGAAAGCTGAATCTATTATTGGAAACAGCTTGTTCTCTCACTTTCCTGAAATTGAAGAAAGGTGGCTTAGAACCAAAGTTGATCCTGTGTTTAACTTAAAAAGTCCAGTGTTTATTATTTGGGAGCAGCGACCCTACTTATTTAAATTCGATTGTAACCGTCCGGTAACTTGCGCTGCTGATTTTATGTATCAAAACGTGACTATGTTCCCAATTGTTGACCAGAATGGCCATGTAGAGCGGTTCTGTATGTTAGTTTACGATGTAACTGAACAGGCGCTTGGTAAGCTTGGTATGGAACATCTGAACGAAGAATTGAAAACCGCAAGCCGAGTGGATGGTTTAACAGGCTTATTTAACCGCCGCTATTGGCAAGAACGCTTTGATGAAATGCACAAATTGTGTGTTCGGCGAGAAAAACCTAGCACTGCACTTATGTTAGACATCGACCACTTTAAGCGCATTAATGATACCTACGGTCACCAGGCAGGCGACAAGGTGATAAAAATGCTTGCCGCTTTGATCAAGCGTTGTGTACGTGAGACTGACCTAGCCGGGCGTTATGGCGGTGAAGAGTTTGCCATTATTCTTAACGACTCGTCCGTTGAAGATGCAAAGGCGGTGGCAGAGCGTATTCGTCAACTCGCACAGCGTTTGATAGTGGAACACGATGGTGAGTCGATAACCTTCACCGTTAGTCTTGGCTTAGCGCAATTCTCGTCCGATTTTAAGGGGGCAATGGCCTGGCTTGAATGTGCCGACCAAGCCCTTTACCAAGCCAAAGAAAATGGCAGAAACCAGTACCGCATTTACGTTTAGACCAGAACGTCCTTTAGGATAGCGCAAGGCGCAAGGTGTTTCTAAGTTCTTGAAAGGTAACCGGCTTTACAAGGTGATAGCGAATGCTCGCTTGCAGTGAAGCCTCTTTATCGTTTCGGTGGGCGTTAGCGGTAAGGGCTATCACAGGGAGGTTAGGGTGCCCTTCTTTCATTATTTTTGCTACTTCCAAGCCGTTAATATCTGGAAGGTTAATGTCGAGCAATACACAGTCAAAGACGGTTTCGTTAGTTCGGCTAATGGCATCGTCGCCAGTGTAGCTCACAGTTACATGGTGCCCCATACTTTTCAGCATGTACTCTACCATTTCTGCGTTAATCGGCTCATCTTCAACAACTAATATGTTTGCCTTGGCTACATCTTTTATGGCTTTTGTATTGTTTAACGTTAGTTGATGAATGGCATCTACAAACCGGTTTCTGTCGATAGGTTTAACAAAACTCTGATATATGGGTAGCTCGCTGTTGGCGATAATATTTGCAATATCCGGCGTTGCCGATAATACGATGACCGGTGGCACTCGCTCTCCGTAGATAGCGCGCAGTGTTTTCACCAGTTCAAGTCCATTCATCCCTGGCATATATAAGTCGGCAATGATGCCGGAGAATTGAAGCAGTTCTTCGTGAAGGTTCAAAAGGTTGGCGCCAGACGAAAATGTTCTTACACTATACCCTTCCTTAGTAATAATGGACTGAAGGTGAAGCCTTGATATTTCTAAATCGTCGACAACCGCGAATTTGGCATTTGAAGGGGTAGATGACACCGATGGTGAATCTTCTAGAGGCTTAATAGGCAGTGATATTTTAAATTCCGAACCGACGCCGACGGTACTATTAACCTGAAGAGTACCGCCAAGTCCATCAATACTACGCTTGGCTACTGATAAGCCAATTCCTGCACCAGGGTAGCGCTGACTTTGTGAATGCTCCCCCCGGTAAAAGCGCTCGAACATATGCTTCTGCGTATTATCATCAATGCCGATGCCGGTGTCATTAACGGTGATTACTAAGAATATTCGTTTATTTTTTACTAAGGTTGTGACGGTTACATCAATAAGCCCTGTAGAAGTAAACTTTACCGCGTTATCGAGTATATTCACTATGACTTTGGAGAGAGCAATAGGATCGGTCTCTGCATGGCTAGGTACGCTATGGCTGCAATGCATATTGAATTCAAGCTTTTTGTCTTTAACTCTAACCGAAAACGGTGAAATACACTCGTCTAACAGACTGATTAAATCTACATTCGAAAGCTGAAGGTCATCCTCTACGTGGTTATTGAGTATATCAGTAAGGTTGTTTGTTAAATTTAGTAACCGGTAACTGGACTGCTCAGCTTGCTGAATCAATCGAGTACGCTGTTCTTTCAAATTAGGAATAAGTTCCAAGGCACTAATAATGGCGCTAATGGGGGCTCTAAATTCATGGCTGATAAGTTTCAAAAACTCTTTATTTTGCAAATCCGTCTGATCATCTTCGATTGCCAGTCTCAGCTTTGATTTATGTAGTTTTCGCAATGGCCTTTTGACTGAGCTTTTGTAAAAGAGCCATACAAAAAAGTACCAAAGCACCAAAATAATCACACCCAATAGTGTGGTAAGAAGTTTTTTGTGTTGCAGTGACTGAATCCGGCTTAACAGGGCGTTTTCTTCTGCTTGTAAGGCCTTTAAAAGCGGAAGCAGGCTAAAGCCATCTTTTTTAATGTAGCGAACTTTCTCTGAGTGTGGGAGTTGAAGAAGCGTGTGAAGCAGTACCAGCGTTGTTTTTAAGGTTTCTTTCGCAGAGGTGCTTTCTAGGCTGGTCGTTGCTTCGCTAAAAGCAGTGTCAGAAAGGGGAGAAATTGACTCGTAAACGCCACCTTCTTTTTGTATATGTTGCTGTAACCCTTGAAAAGCAATTTGTAACTCATACTCTAAAGCAGTGCGGATGGGGTTTGCGTCTTCATCACGAGTGTTGAGTTGATGAATTCTATGCTCAGAGGTAAGCAGCATGTCCCGAAGCTCACTTTGCTGATTGAGCACGGTAATAAAAGACTGTTGCTTGCTCATTAATGCCAGCAAGATTGAAATAATAACGATGCCAAACAACAAGGCCGTCGCATTCACTTTAGAAAAAGTAAATGCGACGGCGTTGCACAATGTCTTACGCTGTAGCTTACTAGCATCGTTTGGACTCAACTCTCTTCCTTGCAAGTTAGTGATAGTTGTCTTCTATAAAGGTAGGCAACTAACGCTAACTTGCAAGGAAATGTCGTCAAATTAATTGGAAGTAAAAAAACAATAGAACCGTTTAACTATGACGTTTCAACGCGTTTAATGTGATGCCTAATAGCGTATAAAAAGCAAAGGCTTGGTATTACCATAACCGCCGTTAAAATAAAAAAGAAGCTCCAGTTTCCGCTCAGGCTATCCACAACCAAGCCACTGCTAGAGGCGACTAACGTCCTCCCCGCAACGCTGAGCGAGGCCATAAGGGCATACTGAGTGGCGCTAAAAGCACGATTACATAGAAGCGATATAAAGGCGACCATAGCTACAGTGCTCCATGCTCCTGTAAAACCGTCTACAATGACAGTAATGGCTAACAGTGACGTAGAAGGCCCCGTTTGCGCAATGAGCGCAAACAGAAGGTTTGAAGCCGCCATAGCAACTCCCGCAATCATCAGCCCTCGATAAATACCATAACGGATATTGACTAGCCCACCTAGTAGTGAAAAGGCGATCGTCACCCACCAGTTAAGAAGCTTTGAATAAGCGGCAATATCGCTATTTGAAAATCCGACCTCTTTGTAGAACACAATGCTCATGCGGCCTAAAAAAGCTTCACCTATTTTAAAAAGGAAAATGAATAATAAAAATGAAGCTGCCAGCTTGATGCCATTTCGGCTAAAGAACTCAGAAAATGGCGTAATAAGCGTTGTTCTCAACCAATTGATCACCGCTGAGTTATTTGCGTGGGCATTTGTTATTCGGCCAAGCAGGGCTTCTCTATCTACGCTTGGTTCATTGGCAAAGCAAGTCGCACAGGCCAATAAAGCCATGATAGCACCCAGTAATAGGTATATGTTTGGCCATGACCACGACGTTAGATCTGCTAAAAAAAAGGGAATAGCACCAAGGCCACCGTAACCTGTCCACCAACCGGCGGTCGCCATCGATGAGGCGGCTGACATACCGTCTTTATCACCTTGTTCAATACAGTCAATCCGAAAGCCATCAATAGCAATATCCTGGGTAGCAGAGGCAATGGCAATCAATAAGCCGATTAATGCAACGTAAAATAAATCATGGTCAGCGTTGAGTTGTGACATGGTTAAGCACAGTAGTACGACACAGCTTTGCATCAAAAAAATCCAGCCTCGTCGCAGCCCTAATAGTGGGGGCTTGAGTTTGTCGACAAGAGGAGACCATAAAAAGTTAAATGAGTAAGTAGCGAAGATGATGCCAAACAAACCAATAGCCGAACGCGATAACCCTTCATCCTTTAACCATGCTGATAATACCGAACCAATCATGATCCAAGGAAAGCCACTGGAAATGCCAAAAAGAAAAATGGTTAGGTAACGTTTGTCATTGAACGTTTTTAATGCAGTTAGCAATACTTCGACCTTTGGCGTTAACTCAAAAGTGTATTGAGCCATGAACCACGGTGTTTAGCAATAAAACTGTGAAGGGGGATTGGTATAATTACCGCGGTTAGGTAAGAGAGATTTAAGGGCGGATACCCACGCAGTCTAGAGGACAGTGCCCTAGGCCTTCAAGAAAATTGACGCAATTAGTAAGCTCATCAACAAGAAACTGGTCTTTCGTCAATTTTTCTTCATTCCAGTAATGCACTTGGTGAAGCAAATGCCAAAATACACGTTCCTTCTGCGTGTAAGGCTGTGTTAGCGTGCATTCAATTTGTCCCCACTCTTCCATACTATCCCAAAAGAATAGTTCGATTTCCTCGATAGGAAGCTCTCCCTGCCAAAATGCCCTCAAATAGAAACACAGCTGTTTCGCTTTGTTATCTACAAAATCCTGAACATTCACGAGTAACTCAACCGTCTTTGTCTGCTTAAATTAGTATAGTCCATTACATCGTTACCAATGACTGCAATAACCCGTTATTTGCCTTATTGTGGGTAGGTCACTGTTTTGGATGTTAATTTAGCGTAATCTCAAGAAGCAAGAATTACCAGCCTAGATGCCGTGTCCAGCCTATGGTGCTATTTGCAACCATTTGAATATTAGGTGTTTTTTCAATTTCTTTTATACTAAAGGTTAAAGAGTTATTTGGAATAATAACTTGCCTGTAGTGTAACTTCAGTTTATTTTTTGCTCTAATTTTCCTTTTCATAGTCGTGCTAGTCTCCCAGTCATTAAAGTTGCTGAGAGATAGGTCGAGCACTGGGAAGCTCGCTTTCGCTATAGTGTCAATTACTAAGTTGTTTGTAGTTTCCTCTGGCCAAAACGGCGAAATAGCCACAAACGTGTCAGGTTGTAAATCAGGCTGTGTTTCTATAGAAGACAGGTAAGCGGTAGCAAGCATGCCCTGCGCGATGACCATGCGATAGCCTGTTCTATTCTGTAGATAATTGTCTAGGGCATTAAGCTGTAACGCTAAGGCTGTGGTCGATGTTTCAAAGTTGAGGTACTGCGTCAGTTGGTTACTTCTAGGGTGAATGACTTTCGCTGTATCAGTTGATGGCGAGGCTCCCTCTGTCAATATTTCGCTGTCCTGTTCACCATTGGGTTTGGCGGTGGTCGAACTTACGGGCATGTTGAAAGGGCTTATAACGACATTCCAGCCTTTCTCTGCAAGCATATTTGCTAAGCTATTTCCTTGTGCGAGGGTAAGGCTCGATGGAAAAGGCTCTGTGAGCACAATGGCAACACCCAAGGGAAGCGGTGTTTTTGCCTCAACTTCAATGATTGGGGCTTCCAATTCGCCTACCATAAGGGCTTTTACTTCACCTGGCAGATAAGCATTTTTTACGTCCGTAAAAAAGTCGCAATGAGCCGTCATAGGCAGCAGCGAAACAATCAATGCAAAGGTTAAAAGGAGAGCGTGCCTCTTCATAAAAAATGGTATGCCTTTAACTATCACCTTGATACGGACAGTTGTGCCAGCATCAAATCAGTTTATAAACGAACTCGTTCTATTAAGATTATCGGCAACGTCCTTTAAAACTAAAATAATGTTGTTTAATTAAGGCCGAGACGCATTAAGGGGCTACTCAATGCGCTCTGAAAGCGGAGGTGGGCAAAACGGACTAAAAGGGATGGCGACATTAAAGTGCAGCCAATGGCCTAGTGTTGGGTGGGAAAAACTCAAGCTTTCAGCATGAAGCTGTAAACGAGGCGCCATGGATAACGCTTCTTCATACGCATAGAGTCTATCTCCCAAAATAGGGTGACCCAAAGCAAGCATATGTACTCGCAGTTGGTGAGAGCGACCGGTAATGGGATAAAGGGCAACGAGAGAATAGGGTCGTTCTTTTTCATCCAGTGTACGCTCAATGACGTCAAAGTGCGTTACGGCTTTTTTTCCGCGCTCAAAGTCTACCATTTGCTTCGGCCTGTTTGGCCAATCGCAAATAAGGGGAAGGTTAACCTCTCCGCTGTCTTGTTCTACATGTCCATGAACCCGAGCGAAGTAGCGCTTTTTAGTTTGACGTAATTCAAACTGTTTCGAGATATGGCGATGGCTGTCTTTATTAAGCGCCAGCACCAAAATACCCGAAGTCGCCATGTCTAAGCGATGCACTACTGTGGCGGTGGGATACACTCGGTTAACCCGGCTAATTAGCGAGTCGCGGTGCTCCAATGCTTTGCCCGGAACGCTCAATAGCCCGCTAGGTTTATGCGCAACCACCATGTCCTCATCTTGATACAAAATATCAAGATAAGGTGTCATCGGTGGGTTATAAACAAAA
>JAKVCY010000209.1 GCA_022448425.1 Thalassotalea sp.
ACAAAAATCATCGACCTCTACGTAAATTGCATCTAAGTTATTCATGCCCTTGCCTTAGTAATCTTGTGTCACTTTGTCGAAAGATCTGATCACCACAAGGGTATTTAGTTCAATTTCTTATGCGCAGCTCAGGTTAGTTAGCTGCTCTACGTACCCAAGCCTTCTAGGAGAACGTTTTGAAATGAACACTTCTTTGTCCATTAAACTTTTAAATTCTCCATCTATTGAGGTTGAAGTTTTTAACAAAGCACTAAGTATTTTTTTTCTTTGCCCTTCTTTTTGGTACGAGTCTTTTACTTGCTCCAATAACCACAAGCTTAGTAGTCCAACACTACTCGAAGCTTCAGGTAGCTCCCATATATATTTATCAGGCCACACCACTCATCTATAACTTCAACTAATTGAATCCGAGCGGCTTTGCTCAAGCTTTCCCTGACTTCATATACAAAATCAAATATAGCTTTCCATCCATTTCCAAATGGCTGCAAGAATAGAGCTTTCAGCATCCCTGATTTAACATCTTTAGCTAATAAACTGTTGTATTTGGGGTTAGGTCTTTGGCAAGTGATTCTTAGAATGAAACAAAATCTAATCAACAAAGCACAATCTTCAGATAAGAGGTCAGATTTCAATGAATAAATAAAACGCTCTGGTGATTGATGCTGCAATACCGCTGAGATTGCTTCATCTTTCCAGTAATTATCTACGGTAGAGGATTTGAGCAATTTTTCTATAAACTCATTAGTATTTTCTTCACACTTAAGCTTTCTGTATAACCACAAGCGAAATGCTCTACTTATTGCTGGCTCACTTCCAATTCTGAATAAGAACTCAACTATATTGCCCGTATAAACCACATATTCGGACTCTATAAACTCTTCAAGCGCCCAGTCTTCAAGTACATCATGCATAGGACTGACGGTGGAAGTTCTAGCGTCCCGCAGAATCAAGTTATCTTCTTCTAGTTTCGCAACAACATCAGGTTCAAAGTCGCTTACACGTACTCCAAACAACATTTTCTTAGCGCGTTCTTTTGCAATATTGATAAACGTCTGCTTTCGTTTTTCAGGCATACCAAACTTTCTATCAGCTTCCTTAGCAATTACCGTTCGCCATACGGTTTCTCTGAAATCATTTTCGTTGTCGCCTGATGAAAACTCTGCGCCATTAACGATTGCCCTAACAGCAATATCCATGAAGAAAGGTACTTTAAGTAGTTCACCCAGTGAACTATTTGAGACTAAGTTCTTTAGCTCAGGGATATGAGCGCATACTCTAAGAATTTGTTCTTCCGTAAACTCATCAATACTGACGCTGCTAAATTGAATAGCACTAGGTTGGAGGTAGGTAAATGTAATTTGTTGATATGCGTAATCGCGCCCTGTCGCAATTATAGTCCAGCCACTTTGCCTTTTTATATATTGGAGTAAGTCACTAAACGTATCAGGGTGGTTCAATTCTAGTACTTTTTCTAAAGACTCTATAACGAGAATTTTTTCTTTAAGTAGTGAAAAATGACCTTCAATTTGACCTAAAGAAGAGGTCATTCCAATCGAAGCGAAAACATCATTAAGGTGACTTTTATCTAAGTCTTCAGCACGCAAGTAAAAAACGGGGACATCAACGCTTTTTGTTAATATGAAGTCCTTAACTGCACCTGACTTACCAACCCCTCTTGCGCCAGTTACAAATAGGAAGTCATACGAAGCATATGATCGAGAAATTTTTTCTGCTTGTTCGGGGCGCTCAACGTGAACTCCTTGAATAGTGTTCGAAATTCCTTCAAAAATGTGCTCGCTGCGCTCTTGGAGTTTCAAAAGATCGTTTTCAAAATCTATTTTAGGTGAAGAGTTAAACAGCTCTTGAATTTCTATTGGAATGCTATTTGAAGTTAAAATACCTGCATTTTGATTAAACTCTTGAACGCAAGTCACTAACTTGGATAACACTAATGAAGGCGACTCGTCTGAGTAATGACTTATTAACGAGCAAAGTAGGTTAGCAACTATTGAGTTCTGTGAATCCAAATCAAAAGACAGAATTTGAAACGATTTTAAAAAACCCCATAACTCATCATCTGTTACTTCACGCCCACCATTGGCATTAGCTAGCTGCTTCTTGAATACTTCTAGCCGTTGAAGCTTTGCTTTACTCGCAAAGCCTTCTGTATTGCACTTTTTCAGAAAATCTTGAGAATTTGCCGAGTATTTAGCCCATTCCAAGAGCGGTAAAGTGTTATTGACATCGACTTTAGGTAAAGGCCCCGTTATCAAAGCAATAGAGTCTAGCTCTAGACTGAAAGTACTTTTCTTGAAATCATTCCATGCACTATTAATAACCTCAGCAAAAACTGACTCCTCGGATTCACTAATAGATATTTCATGCTTGAACTGAGCAAAAAGATGGCTGTTATTGCCTGAGTTGTCCGACGCGACCAAAACGAAATCATCAGTTTCTACATCACCATACTTAGCTTGAAACCTAAGCTCCTTGGCCCTCATAAGTTTCGATAGGCATGGAATGCAAGACTTAGTAAAAAGTGAAAGTGCAAAAGCTGCTTGAACCCTAGTCTCGAAATTTACACCACCACCACCTGTTGAAAATGGATTGCTCTGTTTTTTAAGTTCATTGCTCATTATGTCCTCCCTGACGATGGAATTTTTTTATCAAAAGGCCTTAGAATTTTGTCCGTTTCAGTCATAGAAGGGGCTTCTGCTTCATTTGGGATTTCTGTATCGGTATCCTCTACTTGCAGACCTTTTTGCCTAATGTGAAACGCAATTCGCTGCCAACGTTTCTTCCATCGAAGCTCTTGCTCTTTTAAGTTTTCTATTTGTTTATTTAGGCGGCTGATCTCACATAATAACTCTTCATTCTCTTTGCTAGTTTCCGCTTTGGTTTTAACTAGGCCACCAGACAAAGCCTCCTTAGCGTTGTCATAGGCAGATTTAATACTAGCTTTCGCCTCTAAAGCTTGTCTGGAAAAACCAAACCTTTTTTCTAGCATTGCCCACGTCAACTTTGAGCCGAGATTGCCTAATGCCCATTGATCAAGTTCCGAGACAATAATTTTTATGTCCGAGTCTTTTATACGCCTATAGCTTTTATTTGCCATTAGAAATAGCCTTTAAATATTCTTTGGGATCGAACTCAACTACGCCGTTATCTTCTAATTGTTTTGTGAGTGTTTTAATTTTTTTGTCGTTGTGAATTAACCAGTCTTTGCTCTTTTTGGGTTTAGTTGATTCGGCTTTGTTTTGTGCCGTTTCTCTAGCTAAAGTGGTCAAGGCCAATTGTCGCTTTTGTTCTTCTATTCTTCCTTTATCATCTTTAGCCCACGCATAGTCGTCGCATTCTGCTGAACACTGTAAATGGCGAGGACAAGGCGTTTGGGAAAAAGAATGAAAACAAACCCCCGTGCCTACATCATGTACGGCCTTGATACGTGCATTTAGTACAGCGTCTTGAACGGTTACAGGAAGAGCCATTACATGCTCCGCAAACTTTCCTCCAACTTTACCCTTCTTGATAGCTTCTTTGAGTAAGAGCGCTCTCTTTTCAGGACTAGTGTTTTGATACGCTTTTGTATCTTTGGGGTTGGTTCGGCCAAACCATTCAGTTTGCAATAGATCAGTCAGGCCACCCTCATCTAAAAGTGTGTTAATAGTGTGTCTAAAGTGATGGCTTGTGAAATCAACCTCAAGACTTGAAGACGCAAACTGCATTGAAAGTTCTGGAAGGTATCTTAAAAACGTTGTCATCATGGAGTGAGTGCATTGCGTGGCAATCCAATGCGAATACCTCCCGCTTGATAATCCTTGGTGACGCACTAGCAAAAGATCCTTTAGGAAATACTCCTGCCTTTCCTGATCTAGATGAATGCGCTTAGTGAACGCTTTGGAATAGTCTTTACTACAATATGCAACAACCCCTTCCTTGTTCGTGTAGTAAGTAGGATTTCCTTTGACTGACAAATTCTTATTATCTTCAAAAGCATAGCCATTGACCCTGATCCCCCCCCTACTGTCCAATAGCGATTCAGGGATATTTAAATCAGCTAAGTCAGATTTGTATAATCTTTCGGAGTCATCAACATCAACCAAAAAATTAAGATTGGCAGTTTTTTGCCTATGCATTACCTCAGCAGTTTTCCTAGCTGATTTACACAACTCTTTTAGCTCAATAAGCACGTCCTCAACGATTGGAACAGTTGCAGACAGTAAATAAAGCTTTCGTTTAGGGGTAAAAGTGTCCCCTTTTGAAGGCTTTCTAGGAAAGTACTCAATGTAGTAGGCTCCTTTTTTGTCAGATTTTAGCGTTTGATTCGGCAACAAAGATATTTCGCTAAACCTTCGACCTACACAAGCCAAAAACGTAAGCAGAAGTACGTAAAATCTATACTTATGATTTTTGGGCACACTCAGATACAACTCACCTAAAACTTTAAATACTAGTGGTTCAAGCAACTTGTCATTCTTTGTCTTTAAAGCTTCTGGGTCATCTAACCGCACCCTTTCAACACCACTAGTACTTTTGGGTCTTTTCATACCCGTATACCTGTACTGTAGCGAAGAAAGACATAATCCATTTGAGTCACAATGCCCGGCAAACTCTGCAACAGCTTTATGTAAGTTGTATGCGGTTGAATCACTGTAGTCTTTCGATATTCTTTCGCAGGCTTTATCAAGAACTTCGCGAGTAATAGTGTGAATTTCTCTCCCTAATGAACTAGCGAAATAAGAAATATACGCTATCGCAGTTATAAAATTTCTCTGGTTAGGAGCTGCTTGATGATTTCGGTGAAACCTCAGCACTAATAATGACTTTGCTAATTCTGCCCAGCTATCCAATAGAGGCTTTCCACCAAGTTTTGGAGGAAGGGTAAAATTGAACTTAACAGAGTTGGTATTTTTTCCTGTAAGCCTAGTCAATCGTCCTGAAGATATAACCCACACCGATGCATCCCTATCGACGTTTTCAAATCCATTGGGAGTTAGTATTTTTGCAGTGTTTATAATACTGTTTAGGTTTTCCAGTCGATCTTTAGTGATGCGATTTAGAAACGGTATTACTTTAGCCTGTCTATTGTTACGGCCATCAGTCATCACCAGCTTCCTTCTTTTCGCACAGCTTGATAACTGATGCAACCGCAGCGATTACGTCGTCTAGCTGAATCCCTAATCGTGCGTTCTCATACTTTTTAAGTCGTTTATCCCTGCTTTCTAGAAGGCTATGTAAAACGTTATCATGATTAGCATGACTATAAGGTTGGAATTTCGCACATAAATAGCAGGAATACGGTGGATCTAAATGACAGATATCTGACTTACCGCATACACCAATATCTTCATCGTCTTCTGGTTTGCCTTCATCAATAAAAATTACGTGTTTATCTGGACGTTCTCCATTTATCGCCTCATCATCATTGTCGATGATTTTTCCTTTAAAGAAATTAACGTAACTCGCAAATTTATGTGCTGAGGCTTTATCTAGATGCGAAACGATTTTTCCAGCCATTTCAAAATATACAAGTACATGTTGTGTATCAGAATGATCCAGTATTCTAGCCAACTCTCTTTTACTTATTCCTTCTGCGGCTAACCCAACTGCCAACGTATACCTTAAGCGTCTGGTAGTTAGGTGAAGTAGCTTGTTGGTGATTGGAGAAACAATGTTATGTCTAGCTACAAATGCTTTTAACAACGAAGTGATATTGCCACTTGTTAAGTTATACGCATTTTCAAAGTCTCGCGAATCTATAGCTGCATTGTTACCATTCAAGTTCAAAAACAACGGACCGGGGTTTGGGATTTTTTGCCCGTTAATTCTAAAGTAAATGTTTTGTGCTCTATTTTTCTCTATCAATTGTTTAATGTAAGAGGCATACAAAGGGTCTACATATTCGTCTAGAAAGTCGCTTCTGGGGTTTATTTGCCTCTTTTTTATTCTGGGCATCTTCAAAATGAAACATGACTGTTCCGAGTCAGGTGTTAAATCAATGAAGTCTTCTTCTCTGAGAAAAGTTAGATTCGCAGGATTTCTCCCAAACGAAATTGATAGAGCTAGCGCTACTTTCTGCTGCAAATGTTCAAACTCGTCACTGGTATCATCTTTCAAAGCAGCTATAAGCTGAGACAACTCAAGTGTTCGATCTAGAGGGCCTTTTTCAGGGTCCTCCATTCTTACAGCTTCCCCCTTTGGGTTACCGGGAATACTCATCCCTTCCAATTCAAGGGCATAAGCCGAATTAAAGCCAAGTTCAGCATAATTTTCAGCGCAATAGATATACCATTGAATTGGCCTATACAATGCCCACAACCGATGATTGTCACGAGCCTCTGCAATCTTAGATTCGAATAAATCTATTAGTTTATGTTCTGAAGTCTCTAGCTCAGTAATGCCAAAGTCTGTAGCAAACGATAAGAGTTCATTGTTTACAGCTCGGAATGTAGCTAATCCTGCATGCGTGGAAGTTCGTTTAACATTATCAATTACATATGACTTTAACACCCACCGTAGCACATCGCTTGTAACAAGACTGAAATCTACCTTAGCGGCTGGATTTAGAGAATAAGGGAGATTCCACACCTCATTCGACGTATCAACCGCTTTACCTTCACGAGTGATTATCGATTGAGGGATATCCATCCAACCGTACTTTTCAATTAGTTCAGGTAACCGTTGACGATTTACCACGGGATATCCTCAAACTGTAGATTGCTATGGTAAGTTTTTAACGCCTGATGAGCCTGTCGTTCAACTTCTTGGTCTAGGTAGATATCTTGGGAAGATAGGCTACTATCGCCCCTCAAGTATGCTAGTGCTTTTCTTCGATTATCTTCCTCCACTCCAGAATATTTTAAAGCCCTCTCCATTTCAGATGAGAATGTGTGCCTAAGTGACTTAGCACTTAAGTTGGAAGGAAGGTGTCCTACATTCTTTTGTCTCAATAATCTGAAAAACTGTGTAATTGAGGATTGAGACAGTGGCTTTCCTTCATCATTTAGAAACAAGTATTCGGACTCGTCATCTGAATTCTCTTCAAGAGTATCTCTCCACTCAGTAACGTAATCATTCAAACTCTTTGCGAATACAGGGTCTTCAATGATCAATACTCTTCCATTTCTTTTTATTTGAGGTCTAGGACTTCTTTTATCCTCAGGATCTGATGGCCTTCGCGTTACTCGGATACAAGAAATTGCTCCAATTTCAATATCATCAACCCTAAGGCTTAATAATTCACCGGGTCTCAAACCGTAATAAAGCATTATCATCGTCATTACATAGTTGCGATTCCTAACCGCTTCAGTGGTTCTGTTTGAATAAAAGTTATCTGGTTTGAGGGTCTGAATTAGGTAATCTGACTCCTTACGTGTCAGCCCCTTTTTATCGGATTTGTTGGTAGGTGGAGAAGCTATATACTCTCTATCTATATATCCAATTATTCTACTTTTGTTAGCTAATAACCTTTCATAATCTTTGGACGAAAAAGGGAGTGAAACTATTACAACATCCAGATACCAAGTTAAAAACATTCGTATTGTGAGAAGTCTATGGTTAAAAGTGCTTGGAGAAATCGCTAACTTTCTAACTTTTTTCTCTTTAATTGAATGTTCTTTTCTTAGAAATTCAATCAATCCGCCTTTAAACTCAGCCTCGCTAAAAAAGCGCTCACTCATTATTTTTTGTTTTAAACAAATTCCTTCTTTGTTCAGCCAGAGATAAAAAACGAGCAACTCTCTGGCATTCCTAGCAAGTGTATTCGGACTTAAATAACGCCGACTGATTAAGAATTCATTAGGGGCAGGTATAGGCATACCATCTCTATCTAAGAGTATTGGTAACTGATCACCAGATTCATGTGAAATGGTTTCAACCTTCAACGCAATCCCCAATAAGCTAAATTAAGTTTACACTTTCACTCTTATACGAATTTTTAGTATTACACTTTTTCAAAACAAAAAAAACCTCTTTATAGCTTTACACTAAAAAGAGGTTCTATTTCTTTGCTAACTTAATGTATTTACTTAACTAAGAAGAAGATAAAGTAAAATTTAACTTAACATTTTTATATTTATACACATCAGAACGGGATATCGTCGTCAAAGTCGATAGTTGGCTCTTGTGGGTTAACCTTAGGTGCATTTGGTTGCGCTGGCGCTTGGTTGAAGCCGCCTTGCTGTTGCCCTGGTGCTTGGTTGAAACCACCTTGCTGTTGCGCCGGTGCTTGGTTGAAGCCACCTTGCTGTTGCGCTGGTGCTTGGTTGAAGCCGCCTTGCTGTTGCGCTGGTGCTTGGTTGAAGCCGCCTTGCTGTGCGGCAGGCTTGTTAAAACCACCTTGCTGTGACTGATTAAAACCGCCACCTTGACCTTGTTGTTGGAAACCACCGCCTTGCTGGCCACGAGAGTCTAACATTTGCATATCGTTAACGATAATTTCCGTCGTGTACTGATCTTGACCTTGCTGGTTCTGCCATTTACGTGTTTGTAAACGACCTTCTAAATATACTTTTGAACCTTTCTTTAAGTACTCGCCAGCAATTTCAGCTAGGCGTTGGTACATTACAATGCGGTGCCATTCAGTTTTTTCTTTTTGCTCGCCCGATTGCCTGTCTTTCCAAGTTTCACTTGTTGCTACGGTGAAATTTGCCACTGCGCCGCCGTTTGGCATAAAACGAACTTCAGGATCTTGTCCTAAATTACCAACAATAATTACTTTATTAATACCACGACTGGCCATGTATGTTTCCTATTAAACGTTAGCAGTAACATCAAATTACTGACGACCCCAGCCAATACAGACAACTATTGGCGAGATTAAAATTGATCATTTGAGCTGTTCGATTCTACCACTGTGTTACAACATTCGGTAGTAGAAAATACTCTCGAAACTAAGAAATATTAGCTAACTTCTTCAAACAAATGTTGATTTAATATTTCGCGAATACTATCTGGGATCTGCGCCGTTTTTTGAGCGCGGTAGTCAAAATGTACCATCACGGCAGTGCCTGATGCGACGCGTTTACCTTGTTGCCACAACTCTTGGAATACATCAAAAGAGCTGCCACCAATTCGGCTAATGAAAGTTCGTACTTCCATATCTAATCCGTAGAACATCTGCGCTTCAAATTCGACATTGATTTTGGCTAAGATCAATGGCCAATTTTTAAGATCCAACTCAGGTGTAAACAACTTAAAGACTGGCGTTCTTGCACCTTCAAACCAGATTGGCACCATGGTGTTGTTAATATGCCCAAGCGCATCGGTATCACTAAACCGCGGAGAGATATTCTCTGAAAACATAAATTTAAATCCTGCTATTTCCAACTGAAACGAAAAATTTGGTCGTTTTTACTAGGTATTTGACGTAATCCACTATTGTTTTTATCTCATGTTAAGTAAAGTACTTTTACGATAAAAATCCGAGTAAGCCTTTATGAAACAAATACTTCTACTGATAGGTATTATGCTTAGCCTATCTGCTTTCGCTGGCCCTGGAGTGAAAGCACCAGACAAAGACCGTGGCGAAGGTCCTTACAAGCGCCTAATTTTGCGTGGCGGTATTATGGTTAATGGCGAAGGTGCTCCTGCTCAAGGTCCTGTAGATATCGTTATTGAAAATGACCGTATCAAGCGCATAGTTAGTGTTGGACATCCAGGTGTTCCTGTAAAGCAAAACAAACGACCACAAGCAAAAGCTGGCGATAAAGAAATCCATGTTGAAGGTCAGTATATTTTACCTGGCTTTATTAACATGCATGCGCATACAGGTGGCAGTGCAGATAATATTCCTGCTGAATATGCGCTAAAACTTTGGTTGGCACATGGCATAACGACGGTGCGTGAGGCTGGTAGTTTTAATGGTGTCGACTGGGTCATGGATCATGTTAAGCGCAGTAATGAAAACTCTATCGTAGCACCACGTATCATTCCCTATGTTGGGTTTGGCATGGGGCAAAAGGAACCGATTACCACTCCGAAACAAGCTACCCAATGGGTAAATAATATTGCTAAGAAAGGTGCAAAAGGAATTAAGTTTTTTGGTGCTCCACCAGAAATCATGAAAGCAGCGCTTGATGAAGCTAAGAACCAAGGTTTAGGCAGTATGATGCACCACGCACAGCTCGAAGTTACCAACATGAACGTCGTCAATTCGGCGCGCTTAGGACTTACTTCAATGGAGCACTGGTACGGCTTACCAGAGGCGCTTTTTGAGCACCAGCACATTCAAAACTACTCTCCAGATTACAACTACAACAATGAACAGGACAGATTTGGCGAAGCAGGCAGGCTTTGGGAGCAAGCCGCTAAGCCAAACACGGAAAAGTGGGAGTCGGTTCGCGATGAATTGCTTGCACTCGATTTTACATTAAATCCAACGCTGACCATTTACGAAGCAAGCCGTGACTTAATGCGTGAGATGAATGCTGACTGGCATGAGGAATACACACTTCCAACACTTTGGAATTTCTTCCAGCCAAGTCGATATGCCCACGGCTCCTATTGGTTTGATTGGACAACAGACGACGAAATTGCATGGAAAAAGAACTTTCAGCAATGGATGACCTTCTTAAACGACTACAAGAATAACGGTGGCCGAGTTACTACAGGTGAAGATGCTGGCTACATCTTTAAAATCTATGGTTTTGGCTACATCCGAGAGCTTGAATTATTACGTGAAGCTGGCTTCAACGCTTTAGAAGTTATTCAATCGGCTACTATTAACGGTGCTGAGGCTTTGGGCATGGCTGACGATATTGGTTCAATCCGTATTGGAAAGAAAGCGGACTTAGTTATTGTTGGTGAAAACCCACTACGTAATTTCAAAGTTTTATACGGCACAGGGCATTTTAGGCTAGATGAAAATAACAAACCAATCCGTGCGGGAGGCGTTAACTACACCATCAAAGACGGTATTGTCTATGACGCCAAGGCACTGTTGAGTGATCTTCGTGAAATGGTAAAAGCAGCGAAATTAGAGGCTCAATAAAACATTTAAGGCAAAGTAAAAATCCACCTGCATAGCAGGTGGCTTTGACACTGCTCCCTAGAAGGGAGCTTTATTACTTATCGACATCAAGCAATAATTGACGTTCTTCCTCTTCTTTCGCAACTTTATCTTGATACCTTACATATCGTTTAAT
>JAKVCY010000021.1 GCA_022448425.1 Thalassotalea sp.
AATACTACATTTGGCCAGAATAACGGGGTTATCCAATTAACCGGCATCGCCAGCCGTAAGGTCGGCTTTTTTGTTGCAGCGCTATTCGTTGTTATTGGGTTCTTCCCCATTGTAGGTGGTGTGCTGCAGGCTATTCCCAAACCAGTTCTTGGCGGTGCTACTCTGGTTATGTTTGCCATGGTGGCCGTGGGCGGTTTAAAGCTTTTAGCCAGCTACGCACTTGATAGGCGCAGTAGCTTGGTAACAGCGTGTGCGCTAGGTATGGCAATTGGTGTAATGATGGTACCAGAAGCCCTTTCTGAATTGCCTTCATGGCTTGAAAATATCTTACTTTCCCCAGTAACCTCGGCCGGCCTCACCGCCGTCATCCTTGATTTAACCTTACCAGGAAAAAAGCCCATTGCTTCGCCACACACTAATGCACAAAAAGTAGAAAGCAGCACTGACGTTGCTCAGGAAAACCCTTCTTACGAACCTATTCACAACCCAAAGCCAGAAAGCAGCCGTAGGGCAACGAAAGTCCCCTATGAAAAAGCCGTTGTAAACCATGAAGTTGTTGGACACTCCGTACACTCGACATCCATTTTAACTATAGACGGACAACCGGGCGTAACCTCTGCTCTTTTTAGTGCAAAAGCTCGCTAAAAATCACCATAAAAGTGCATGCATTCATGCGATTAAGTTTATTTACATAAAAACAACAATATAAGAACAATATTATATATTTTTATCCCTATAATTCAGCAACTTAAGAAGAGGTCAAAAGTTGACCAGCTGGACAAGTAGTTGGCACTCATCCTGCTAACTCTCTTGCCAATAATAAAACGCATAAAAAAATGCGTGAATAGAGCCCTAAAAAAGGGCAACTAAAAATAACGAGGAAACCATGAAAAACACTACATTCAATTTATCTCCTCTAGCAAAAGCTTTTGCGATGACTACCGCAGTCGCGCTATCGTCGCAAGCTTTTGCTCAAGAAGAGACAGAGGTTAAAGAAAAAGACGTTGAAAAAATTCAGGTGACAGGATCCCTTGGGAGTCTTCCAGGCCAAGACGTTGAGTCAGTTTTTGGCTTTGGCAAATCTATCCTCGAAACACCTCGCTCAGCGTCCACAATTTCTCAGGAGCAAATGGAGCGCTTCAACGTTTCAGACATCGATGAACTCGTCGCATTCGCACCAGGTACATTCACACAGTCATTCTTTGGTGTTGCGGGCTCACTAGATGTGCGGGGCACACCTGGGGAAGTGTATTTTCGAGGTGTACGCCGTTTAGATAACCCTGGAAACTACCCTACTCCCATTGGTGCGTCGAGCAGTGTTGATATTGTACGTGGCCCAGCTTCGCCAATTTACGGCCCAGCTAAAATCGGTGGCTACTTAAACTTTAACCCGAAATCAGCAAAAGTAGGCAGAGGACAGTATTTAGACAGCCCAACGGGACAATTTTCTTACACTACAGGCTCTTGGGATAAGAATGTTCTCACTGCCGAAGTAGGAGGACCAGGCAAACTTGCTGGTAAGGAGCTTGGTTACTATATCTACGCTGAACAAGAAAACTCAGACTCTTATTACCGCAACAGCGAAACTGATCAAACTGTGCTCCAAGCCGCTTTCGATATGGACTTGACTGAAAACCTAAGTGTTGAGTTTGGCGGTATGTATCACAAGTACGATGGTAACCAAAATGCAGGATGGAACCGTGTTACGCAAGATTTGATCGACAACGGCACCTATATTACCGGAAACGCTAAGCCACTTGATGCGGACGGCGACGGGAGCATTAGTCATTTTGAATATTTTGCAGCAAACCTGTTTGTAGAAGTAGATCCACTTACTGAAGATGGCTCAAGTTTCAGCGATGATATGGCCCTAGTAGATGTAGGCACCGCACAACTTGGCCGCGATCAAACGCTCATTGCTGCCGATGACGTTTTGGAAAATGAAGTAACCACGCTTTATTTTGATATGATTTACTACGCGGATGAATGGGAAATCAAAAACCAGTTTTTCTATGAAAGTTATGAAAACTTGAACGAAAATGCTTACGGCTTCTCACAATTTCATGACGCTTATGTAATAGAAGATAAAGTTATTTTTGCAACTGAATACGAAAGCGACAGTCTATTCGCACAATTTCAGTTCTCCCCATCAATTCGATACACAGATTTTGAAAGCGGCGATGATTTCATAAACGAATTTTTTGACCGCCGTGACTTAACAGGTCCTTCAACGGCGTTAGATAGACGCCTTCTCGCAACTAGAGCTGGATTTGGTTACTCAAATTATGACGTGGGCAACTATCTGAACCTAGGTGTTGCAGCTATGACAGACCTAACTTGGGAAAATGGTTGGAATGTCGTACTAGGATTGCGTTATGACTCAGTAGACGTAGAGAGTACAACGCCAGGTGGAATTACTCTATTTGGTGGCGACGAAGATGTAACGGCTGAGGACAAAGAAGACGGCATTTCATGGAATGCTAGCGTTTCATATAAGACAGACTTTGGCTTAATTCCTTATATTACTGTAGCAGAGCAAGCTACGATTGTTGCAGGTCAGGGAGCAAATATAGACGTAGAAAATATTCCTGGCGGATTCTTCGATACGTCGGAGCTTTTCGAGTACGGTGTCAAAGGCTCATTTTTGGATGACAGCTTATACGTTGCGTTATCTATTTACGAACAAGAACGTACTGACATCAACGCTCAATCAACTGTAACAAACAACACTACACTGAATGAAGGCACAGAGTTTGAGCTTCGTTGGGTAGTAAATGAACAGCTTGTATTAACAGCAGTTTACACCAACATTGAAGTTACTAATTTGACAGTACTTGACGGTGGTGGTTTCCAATTTGGTTTCTTTGGTGCCGAAGACTTTGCAAATATCGACGATCCTTCGATCTTCTTTGGGGGCACGCCAAACGGTAATACGGCATATGGCAACCTTTCTGCCATCAAAGCGGGTATTCCAGAAAACACCTATGGCTTAACTGCAACTTATGACTTCTTAAACGGATATGCTGCGAGTGTTAGTGTCGTAAATGCTGATGAAGTATCTTCTGGTTTCTCGGGTTCAGTGACTCTCCCTTCGTACACGCTAGTGAATGCAGGTGTATCTTACCAAGCCGAAGATTGGAGTGTTAATCTAACCGTTAAAAACTTAACTGACGAAGATTATTTCCGGTCGAACTTCCCTGATCTATTTGGTAGTCAAATTGTATTACCTGAACTTCCGCGTCACTGGAATGCTAAATTTACTTACTCATTCTAAGTTCGCATAGTCTTTGAGCGTGGTCGTGCTTCATGTGTAGATTGAACGTTCGACATACGCTCTCAGGCCTGTAAGTTTTTTCGATAAGAAGCCCAGTTTGATAATGCTGGGCTCTTTTTTAGGAGTACTAAATGCATCTTTCTTTTTATCCACTGCTTAAACAAAAACGGTCTGCCTTTTTCAACGCATTGCTTATATTGGCTATGTTTTTGGGTTGCTGTAGCAGTAGTTATTCTGCCAGTGGTAAAACCAATGACGCTAAGCCGCCAATGAAAGTGAAGGTTGTTGTGGTAAGTATGTTCGAAATTGGCAACGACGAAGGCGACGCGCCTGGTGAATTTCAATTGTGGAAGGCTCGCCAGAAACTCACAACCCAATACCCTTTGCCTCATGGCTTTCACGATATTTACGCCAATCCTGATACAGGTGTCATCGGTATGGTTACGGGAATGGGCATTGCGCGCGCTTCAGCAGCAATAATGGCACTAGGTCTTGATCCTCGCTTTGATTTATCCCAAGCCTATTGGTTGGTCGCAGGGATCGCGGGAGTCGACCCAGCGGATAACACCAT
>JAKVCY010000210.1 GCA_022448425.1 Thalassotalea sp.
TATCTCACCACCAAGCAACATATCTATTTTTCGTTGATCTTTATCAACACAGAGCACTTCGTTACCGACATCTGCAAAACATGTGCCAGTCACCAATCCAACGTAACCTGTTCCTACAATTGATATTTTCATGTTGATCTATAGGTGTTTGATCGATTCGTTAAACAACTTTGAACCTGAAGCTAAATTTTAGAGCGCAATAATAGTCTATTGATGCCGCTTAGTCACAAAAAATGGATGTAAAAGGCCGCCCAACAACCCGTCAATCAGGGACTTAAGACGCATCGTAATAGCGACTGACAAGCCCAGTGCCGGGCTGTAACCCATTAAAGCGAAAATACCAGTATAGGCTGCCTCCATTAAAAACAGGTTACCGAGTGAGATAGGAAGATTCATCAACAACATTATGATAGGGGTCGCGATCAACATATCTAAAAACACAACTTGCTGGTCGAACACCAATGCCGTGATGAACACATTGACTACCGCCAGAAAATAGAAGAATACCGAATTTAATAACGCCAATGCGATGACTGAATTACTATCTCGATAGCTTGAGATGGATATGAGCAGCCTGTCTAATTTGCTAAATACAGTTTCGGATATAGCTAAGCGTCTAACAACGACGCCTTTAAAAAACTCATAAGCTCTAAGGTCAGTAACCAACCAAGCCAGAAGCGCCAAGCCGACGGAAAATACAACAAGGCTAATCCAAATATAGGCAGTATTAAAGCGAGATAATTGCATTAACACCGCAAATGCGGCCACCAATAGCAAAACCAATATTCCGGTAAATCGCTCAACGAAAACTGATGCCAAAGCTTGCGCTTGGTTCCCGGTGTATCGTCCGAGCTCAAAAGAACGAACTACGTCCCCCCCCACACTGGTAGGTAGTACTTGATTGTAAAACTGACCGACCAAGTAATAACAAAAGATTCGCCAATACCCTACTTCGACATCTTGTGATTGGACTAGCATCCACCATTTTAGACTCGAGGCCATATTTATAACTATGGCTATTAATAACGACAATAGCAGCAGTAAAGGATTGGCATTGACAAAAGTTTGATACAGCTGAGATCGCCCATCTTCGGTGAGTAAACCAGTTTGGCTCACAAGCAATGATAACAAGCCTAATGCGATCAAGAGCTGTATGGATTTTAAGAAATAATTAGTCAAAGTATTGATAAAAATGCGGTAAGGGCTGGTGAGCGATAAAAATATTGTTCTTTTCATCATTTTTTGTGAATTGTAACTGGGATTTGAGACATAAAGTAAGTATTATCCCGCTCTTTGAAAAACCAGCCATTTGTACAGTTTCATGACACAAGCATCAGCTAGACACATTTTGGTGTCAAACGAAAAATCCTGCATTGAATTGCAAACCAAAATTAATGCCGGTGAACTTTCATTCGAAGAGGCGGCAGCCACGCACTCTCAATGCCCCTCAGGCAAGCAAGGTGGAGACTTAGGTAGCTTTGGACCTGGAATGATGGTTTCTGAATTCGACCACGTGGTATTCAATGAGGAGGTGGGCAAAGTGCATGGCCCGGTTCAAACTCAATTTGGATTTCACTTAGTCGAAATTACAAGTCGGCAAGACTAGTGCTTAACTAGTAACTAACTATCAAGACTTGTGCTTAACTAGTAACTAACTATTAAGCATAAACAGAAGGCCCCTAATATTGGGGCTTTTTTCTTGGTTAAAGGGATTTGCAAAACCTCATCAGCTTATTTGATAGACATAAGACACTAGGACTCATATAGAAGCTATATG
>JAKVCY010000211.1 GCA_022448425.1 Thalassotalea sp.
CGCTTCAGATAGCTGTGATTGGTTTTCTAAGAAATTGAGGTATGCAACGAATTCGTTGACCACCATTTTCTGACCAATAAAGCTACCTGCAAGTTGTGCTTCCTCCCATGGTACGCCGATTGCCCATGCGAGAGGTTGAAGCACATAGCCCAGGATCCCTTCAAACGTTACATTTTCATAGCCAAATAGCGCAGCTGTCCAGCCAACAAGGCCGTTGAACATCGCGATAAGTGCTATGAAAGCGAGTAGCATGGCACCTACGTTTAACGCAAGTTGCATGCCTGACGCTGCGCCACTAGCAGCAGCATCAAATACATTGGCGTAGCCGGTATCTTCCGCATCTACGTCATTCAAATTTTCATTGGGTTTACTGGTTTCTGGCAAAATGATTTTTGCCATTAATAAACCACCCGGCGCAGCCATAAAACTGGCAGCGAGTAGGTATTTTAAATCAACGCCCATACCTGCATAGCCAGCCATTACAGAACCCGCAATAGAGGCGAGGCCACCCACCATAATGGCAAACAACTCAGAACTGGTCATATGGGGTATAAACGGACGCACAACTAATGGTGCTTCTGTTTGGCCAACAAAAATATTGGCAGCCGAAGACATTGACTCTGGGCGGCTTGTTCCCAGTGCTTTTTGCAAAAAGCCACCGATGACTTTGATGATAACGCCCATCACTTTAAGGTGATAAAGCACGGCAATTAACGCAGAAAAAAAGACAATAACGGGCAACACATTGAACGCGAAAATAAACGAGATTGACTTATCGCCTATTGGGCCGAATAAGAAATTAATACCTTCTTGGCTGTACGCAATGATGTTGGCGACAAACTGAGTCGCCGCCAATAAGACTTCTTTGCCTGGTTCAGAATAAAGGACGAAAGCACCAACGGATGCTTGGATAGCAAATGCGCCACCCACCGTACGCCAATTAATACTGCGCTTCGCCGATGATAATGCGAAGGCAATAGCCAACAGGAGCGCGATGCCCAATAAACTAACCATATGTGAATTCCCTTAAAGAAGCGCTTGCTGAATGTGTGATTTGATCACATCTAATGCAATTTGATTTTTTCCACCTTGTGTTACCACAACATCGGCAGTAAAACGGCTAGGCTCAATAAATTGATGGTACATTGGCTTTACAGTTTCTTCGTACTGTTTTGCCACAGATTCTATGCTACGACCACGCTCTTTTAAGTCACGCATCATTCGACGCATTAAACAAATATCAAGCGGGGTGTCGATAAAGATTTTCACATCGTACAAAGGAAGTAAGTCTGTACGCGCTAACAGCATAATGCCTTCCAATATAATTACAGGCGCAGGATTAAGGCGCTCGGTTTCTGGAAGGCGAGTGTGCGTCTTGTAGCAATAGTGTGGATAGTCGATGGGTTGACCATCACGCAATGCTTGAAGATGTGCTTTTAATAGCTCATGTTCAAATGCATTAGGGTGGTCGTAGTTGTTCTTCTCACGTTGCTCCATGGGCAAGTGATCCTGTGCGCGATAGTAATGATCTTCACGCAGCACTTGAACAGGGCGACCTTGCGCACTGAAGCCGTTAAACAAATTTTTTGTAAAAAGAGACTTTCCAGAGCCTGAAGCTCCAGAAATGGCAATAATTAATGGCGATTGCATAGTACTATAAAGCTGGTTTTCTTGGTGCAAAGATACGCGTTTAGGCCTCGCGAATCAATGTTATATTCACAAGATCTTCGTTTTTGGATCGGTCTTTGCTTTAACTTTATTGTATTTTCAAGGCATTGCAGTGCGTTTAAAAAAACACAAAAAGTTTTCCAAATGGTCAGTTTTCGCTACTAATTACCTATTATTTCAATATCCTCTAACTTTATTTCCGACAGGGCATAGGAATGTTGCTTAGAGCGAGAGCCCTCGCCCTGAGCCCGAGGTGGATAGTATATTTCTTTTTCTTCAGTGAACCCGGAAAACACTTCATCAAGGGCTGCACGGATCTCGCTTAAGGTTTTGTCTAAGTTCGCGTTAAAGTCTGGCCTTTTACGTTTGGTATGGCCAAGTTCAATCAGTCTACCAAAGCTCTTGTTAGCAAGAATCATCAGTTCATGCGGCACATCTTTATGCGGAGGAAGCGGCTGATTGGGGTACTCAATACAAAACTTAACTAAAGCAGTATAGAAACATAATGGCTTATTCTGTAGTGCAACCACCTTGTCATCAACACCGTTGGCAAGTGTTTTATCTTTGAGATTTATAATGAGTTTCGGTGTTGGCGGCAGCAATTCTTCTTCAACAGCAGACACTTTTTTACGCTTTTTCGTTGCAATAGCAAATACTGGAAGCAGTAAAAGTGAGCAAATCAATGCTATAAAACTAAATCCCACCCCACTCCATGGCGACTTACTGCGCATCTCAAGTACAATGTGCTGCTCTGCATTCATCAGTAAGGTAGATGTCACGTCAGGGTATTGTGTGAAATCTTGAGATTGAGTGCTGATTTCCTGAATATGACTCACTAAGACAGGATAGCCTTCTTTAGTGAGTTCGCTATTTAATCTATCTAAATAGCGATAGATAGCGTACTGATTGACTGGCGTATTAAGCGTTTCATTACCCACATCTAGAAATGCGCTGTCTAGGCTTATACGGCGTTCTACTTTATCTTGCGCTTCATGGATATCAGCCTTAAATGAAAAGTACTGGCCAATTAGCGCAATAGTCTGTAAGCACAGAAATAGCAGTGCCCAGTTTAACGCTATGCGTGCAGGTGATTTGAACTTAGGTTTGATCATTTGTTACACCCCGCTTCAAGTGTAATATTTTTGTAATATGGTCGCGGGTGAGCCATAGCTATTTCATGTACAACAGACTGCATAGCACAGAACAAATCGGTGTTTTGTGTCTGCATTTTTAGATTCCACTGCATTCCACCTATGCTTTCTTGTAACGGTGTTGCGTAATTTCTTGAAAAGCGGTCACTGTCATCTTCAGCCCAATAAGACGAAATAATATCAACGTCACCTGCTAACAGTGCTCTTCGAAGCTCTTGGTGCGAACTGTAATATACAATTGATACGTTTGTGTCGCTTAACCCTAAATTTTGTAGAACAGTTTTGGGCACAATGTGGCCTGAGCGACTACTGGGGTAATCTAATAGACCAATCTTTTTACCAAGTAGGTATTCTTTATTTAACTGCGGGCGTTCGCGTAACGCAATGAAAAAGGCACTGTAATTAGGGTGCGATGCCACTCTAGACAACCCATATATTTGGTCAGCGCCAAATGCGTCGACCACGTTCTTTTTCACTAATGCTAGGTCAACAACGCCGTGGTTGATGTAGCGAAAGGTGTCGTAGTCGCTTTGGCCGATGATAATTTTTACTTCGCCGAATTGCCTTTTTATTGTGCTGTCAGCGCACAATCTGTCTCTTGCCATTTCAGCAATGCGGCCATCGGTAACGTACACTGAAAAAATGTCGCTATTCGCACTTAATTCAGTTTTGCAGTATAAAAATTGACCGGTTTGTGGGGTAATGTCATTATAAATATTGTTTTTTTGTAAATAGCTAAAAGCACCGCACGCGATAGCGACGATGACAAATAATATCCACTTTCCGGAGGCAACAATTCTAAAATTCGCCAAAAAAACGACCAAATGAATTAACGATTTATGT
>JAKVCY010000212.1 GCA_022448425.1 Thalassotalea sp.
ATAACGCCATTTAATCTGCACTTAAGCCCCTTTGCTGTTAACTCAACACCATTGACTTGACTGCTATGAAACTATTGTATTCACCTAGGAATAAAAGTGGTAACGAATCTCCCCCGTGCCAAGCCAGTTCATGGAACGCCAAGAACACCGTGCTAGAAAATAAACGAAAAAAAGCCAGCGAGTATCAAGTGCTGGCTTCTTAAAGTTTTGAGTTCAGTCTTTATCTAGGTTGTGATACCTATTTAATTGGTAGAAGCCTTCGAGCTAAAAAAGTCGAGGCTTTGAGCTCAACGATAACTATCGCCAAATAACGCCAAATATAAACAATCATTCATCATGCTGGTTTTGCTGCCAAAATTTCTAAACTCTCTTCAGCGAAACCTACACCTGCTTCGTTATAGAAGTTAAATACTTTATCAATACCCAATGTTTGAAGCTCTTCACGCTCGTCATCAAAGCGTGCGATAGCAGCTATTTGGCCTTGATAATTGGCTTTTCGCAATTGTGTCGTTATGTTGATAGCATCCTGAACAGACGGTACGGCAATCATTACAAGTTGCAATTGGTTAACGTCAAGTGTTTCCCAGAAATCTCTAGATTCAGCGTCACCATAAAATGCCTGAACATCGGTAGAGTTTAGCCAGTCGACCTTTCCGCGATCAGAGTCTAACCCCCATACTTGGCTGCCAACTTGATGTTTAAGCGCGCTGTAGGCACCCATGCCAACTCGACCCATACCAACAACGACGATAGGTGCATCACAAGGTTGTGTGAATACATCTTCTGCTAGTCGCGTACTGCGCTCAAACCCTTTGTAAATTGATTTATGTGCCGCAAATATACTTTCAGAGAAACGATAAACCACATTAGTGAAAACAAATGAAATTGACACAGCAAGGGCTAGAATAACTAACCATTCTTTTGACAGCCAACCATTTTCCACGCTCAGTGACGCGACTATTAAACCGAACTCACTGAAGTTCGTTAAGATCATCGCTGATAAAAACGCACTACGTGCTTTTAGCTTTAATGCGCTAAGCAGTAAGAAGAACAAAGAGAACTTTACTGGCATCATTAAACAGATCAGCAATGCTACCCCCACCATCTCCCAAGAAGGTAATGCTGTTAAACCGATGGTGAGGAAGAAACCTATTAGGAATAAATCCTTAAAGTTCATTAGTGCTTTGTTAATCTCACTTGCTTTAGAGCTTTGGGCCAGCAACATGCCAACAAGCAAGGCGCCTAAATCACCTTTTACACTAACTGCCTCAAATAAATGATATGCGCCTAACGCTAAGAAGAAACCAGCAAGTGGGATAAGCTCACCGTGACCGACAAGTTCAATAAGACGGTAAATAATAGGTTTAGCAACAATGAGCAGTAACAAGCCTAGTGCCCAAATACTCGGTATTTTGCCAGTCGCTGCAACCAAAAACGCTACGGCGATGACGTCTTGCATAATAAGCACACCAATGGCTAACTTACCGTGACGCGTGCGCATTTCACCTTGCTCTTCAAGTAACTTAACAACGCAGACAGTGCTACTAAAGCTTAATGCGAAAGCAATCAATAGTGCCGTTTCATTCGATAAGTTAGTGAAATAGCCCAGGCCGAAAAATGCAATGACCTTGGCGAATATTACCGTGGCGACCAGCCATATACTGGTATGCGAGAATGCTCCAGCCCACACTTCTGTTTTGGTTAAGTCTTTTACGTTGAGCTTTAAGCCAATAGTAAACAACATTAACGTGATACCTAAATCGGCCAATACTGTTAGGTTTTCAGTATCATCAACAATGCCTAATGCATTGATAACGAAACCTGCGATTAGGTAGCCTATGGACGGTGGCAGAGAAATTAGCTTGGTGCCCAAGCCACAAATGAAAGCGAAAAGAATTAAGTAATAAAATTCCATCTATTTAGCCTTCAATCATCTTTTGTAATTTCTGTTCCATGATTTCAACAATTTGTGGTTGAGCTTCGATTGTTGGATGAATGCCATCGCTTTGCATTAACTCAGGGTGAACTGCAATAGACTCTATGAAGAAGGGCAGTAAAGGTACATCAGTTTCCTTAGCTACTGATGCAAACACCGCTTCAAACAATTTGTTGTAACGTGGACCGTAATTTGGTGGAATCTTAATTTCCATTAAATAAACTTTGATATCTTCTGCCTTTGCTAACTTGATAATTTGTAACAAATTATTCTTGATTAGGTCGGCGGGGAAGCCTCTGAGGCCGTCATTTCCACCAAGTTCTACCAATAAGTAGTCCACTTTTTCTTTCGATAAAATCCCCGGTAAGCGAGATAAACCGCCACCTGTCGTCTCTCCGCTTATGCTAGCATTAATGATCTGATAACCTTTGTTCTTCGTTTTTAGTTGTTGGTTAAGCAGGTGCACCCAGCCTTGGTTTTGTTTCATTCCGTAGCTTGCACTGAGGCTATCACCTAGTAATAAAATACGGGTATCTTCTGTTGCGTTTACGTTTACACTAAGCAATAGACCTATCATTAATAGAAAAAAAGTGCGTTTAAACATGAAGTTAAAATCCGACATAATTTTGAAAGTGAGCGATTTGGCTAAATCGGTCAAATTAGAAAACCATATTTTAGACCTATTATCTGAAATAAATCTAGCCGTTAGTGCAGGAGAAACATTAGCCATTGTTGGCGCCTCTGGCTCAGGCAAAACAACCTTACTTTCGTTACTTGCCGGATTAGACTTACCTTCGTCAGGTAGTATTGAGCTCAAAGGTCATGCTCTACATACCATGGATGAAGAACAGCGCAGTGCGGTAAGAGCGCAGCATGTTGGCTTTATCTTCCAGCAGTTCCTGTTAGTGAATAGTTTAACAGCACTAGAGAATGTCATGTTACCGGCTGAATTAGCGAACATGGAAAACGCGGAGGAACGCGCTAAGCAACTGCTAGAGCAAGTAGACCTGGGCGAACGTATCAACCACTTCCCATCACAGATGTCTGGCGGTGAACAGCAACGTGTTGCCATAGCAAGAGCCTTTATTACGCAGCCGGATATTTTGTTTGCGGATGAGCCAACAGGTAACCTCGATAGCAACACAGGCAAACACATCACTAAATTACTATTCGATTTGAACAAAGAGAATGGTACGACGTTAATTCTTGTAACTCATGATGAGAAGCTCGCGGCACGTTGCGGTCGTCGAATTGTTGTCGACAGTGGTCGATTGGTTACTGAAACTAGCAACACACCTATTGAAACAAGTGAAGCGCCTAAAGCGGCAGCGTCTGCATCAGATACGCTAAGGACAGTCAATGAGTAGTTCAAATGTTTGGGTGAAGCAGTCACTTAGGCTTCTGCAACATGAACTGAGACGTGGTGAACTGACGATAATTTTTATCGCTATAGTGCTTGCCGTAGCGACGGTATTCTCGCTCTCAGGTTTTTCTCACCAGATTCAGCACGCCATTTTAGCCAAAAGCACCAGCTTTATTGCGGCAGATAGAGTGTTCAGCTCATCGCGGCCAATCCCAGACGAAATCATTGCAAAGAGTGATGAAATGGGGGTTGAGAGCGCATTAAAACTTGAATTGAGCTCTATGGTTTTTGCTAACGACAAACTTCAATTAGCTGAGGTCAACGCTGTCGGAGCGCAATATCCGTTGCGCGGAGAACTTCTAGTTCGCGATGCAGCTGGCGACATTCAATCGGTTAAAGGGCCGATATCTGGCGAAGTTTGGGTTGAGCAGAAGTTGCTTAGTATTCTGGGTATTGAAATTGGTGATACCGTAGAAGTGGGGATGGCGCCACTTAAAATTGCAGGTGTGGTAACACAAATTCCTGATGCGTCGTTTAGTGTCTTCACAAGCGGTCCTAATTTATTCCTGAATGTGGATGACATGCCTAAAACTGAATTGATTCAGCCGGGTAGTCGCTTAGGCTACAAAGCACTATTTGCCGGAGAATTGGCAGATATCGAGGCGTTTGAAGAATGGATCAAACCTCAGGTAAACGAAACTCAGCGCTGGTATGACATTCAATCAAGTCGCTCTGCCTTATCTTCTTCACTAGACAGAGCAGAAAGCTACTTGTCGTTAGCAAGCATGCTGGGCATTGTATTAGCAGCAGTTGCCGTTGCGGTTGCTAGTCGTCGTTATGGGCAACGTCATCAACCAATGGTTGCAGTGTTCAAAGCTATGGGGGCCAGTCAGAAGCACATTACAAACCTTTACTGCTTGCACTGGGGTTTATTGAGCTTAATTTCGATATTGGTCGGGCTCTTTATTGGCTTTGGCTTGCAACAAATTGGCCTTAATGCCATGCAAGATTACCTTGAGATAACGTCAAGAGCTTCGTTAGTGGGTCCGTTGCTTATCGCCATAGCTACTGGTGTTTTATGTGCAGTTGCATTCGCGATTGCCCCGTTAAAGCAGCTTGTTAAAATTCGTCCATTAAGCGTAATTCGCGGCTTTGAACAGTCAGACTTTCATTGGTTGCAGGTCGTTCCAGCGATTACTGCTTTGTACTTACTGCTGTATTTATTTAGTAAAATCTGGTTATTGAGTTTGGTATTGCTTGCTGGCGGTGCGTTGGTCTCTGGTTTGTTATTGGTGCTTGGACAAGTATTTGTTAGCGCCGGTCGTGGTGTTGGTAGTAAATCTGGAAAATCGCTACATTTGGCGTTCGCCAACTTAAAAAGACGTGCTAAAGAAAATAGCGTTCAGCTCGTCAGCTTTACTATCGCGATTAAGTTATTACTAATGATCACGGTTATTCGTACCGACTTGATTGGAGAATGGCAAGCTCAGCTACCGGATAATACGGCTAACCGTTTCCTTGTGAACATCAGTCAGCAGCAAGTGGATGAAGTTGATCGTTTTATGACTGAACAAAACATTCCAGGTAGCGGTTTATACCCTGTGGTACGTGGTCGTTTAATCGCGATTAACGAAGACTCTGTCACAAAAGAAGTCACTAAAGAAGAAGATAAAGAGCCAGAACAACAGCGCAGAGGTGTTGGTCGTGAATTAAATATGACATGGCGCGACGAATTACCTGACACCAATGAAGTCGTTGCAGGTGAATGGTTCGTTGAGGGTGATACTCGTCCTCAAGTTTCAGTTGAACAGGGGGTAGCAGAGCGTTTAGACGTTAATGTTGGTGACAAGTTAACTTTCCAAGTAGGTAGTGAAGATTTTACCGTAGACGTTACCAGTATTCGAACGGTCGATTGGCAGTCGTTCCAACCGAACTTCTTCATGGTGTTTAATAGCTACGTGTTGCAAGACTTCCCTGCAAGCTATATCTCATCGCACTTTGTGCCAAGTGATAAGGTTCAAACATTCAATCGTTTTATAGCGCAATATCCGACTATTTCAATGATTGATATTGAAGCTATGATTAACCAACTCAAGCTCGTTATCGACCAAGTATCAATCGCGATAGAGTTTATTCTCGCACTGGTAGTTATCGCGGGTTCATTGGTACTGATTGCACAAGTACAAGCAAGCATGGAAGAGCGAGAACGAGAAATTGCGATTTTAAGAACACTCGGCGCCAAGGGCAGTTTACTGCGCAATAGTGTATTGCTTGAGTTCGTTTGTTTAGGCTTAATAGCTGGTTTAATGGCTAGTATAGCCATGGAAGTGGCAGTCTTCTTTATCCAGAGTAATATTTTTGATATGACACCTAGCCTGCATCTGTCGTACTGGGGACTAGGAATTACATCAGGTGCAATATTTGTTGGTGTCGTTGGAATGTTAAGTTGTTGGCGGTTATTAAACATGTCGAGTGTGACCTTAATTAGGCGCACTATGTAGCGGTCATACATGAGCACATAAAAAGCCGGCATATGCCAGCTTTTTAGTAATTTACAGAAACAGTTTAAATTAAGCCCAGTCAAAGTGACAAAGAAGTCAGTGCCTCATTAAGTTCGGGGTGTTTAAACTGATAGCCTTTATCGATTAACTTTTTCGGCACAACATGCTGTCCATAAATGAGTAAATCTGCCATTTCTCCAAACAGCAATCGCATTACAAAGGTTGGCATGCTTAACAGGCATGGGCGGTTAAGTCTTTTCGCCAAGCTCTTTGAAAAATCTTTATTCATAGCTGGTTGAGGCGAGGTTAGATTAACTGGGCCATGAATATCGTCGTGCTCAATAATAAAGTTGATTGCTTCAATCATGTCGTCGATATGAATCCAAGACATGTATTGTTTGCCACTCGCTATTGCAGCACCCGCGCCTATCTTAAAAGAAGGTAACATTTGGGATAGGGCGCCGCCACGTTCACTTAATACTATTCCCGTTCTTAATAGACAAACGCGTGTTTTGCTACTGACTTTCGTTGCCGCTTTTTCCCAGCGCTCGCAGAGCTTATGACTAAATTCATTGAAGCATTGTGTGAAGCTTTCGTCTATATCCTTAGTCTCTTGCCTGCCATAAAAGCCGATGGCGGAACCAGAGATAAATAGGGCGGGTGGGTTTGAACTACGATTGAATAGTGCTTTGAGTGTTTGGGTTACATCTATACGACTATCGATAATGCTTTTCTTTTGACGGGAGGACCAGCGTTTACCCGCGATAGGTTCCCCTTGTAGGTTTATAACGACGTCAAAATCGTCGAGATTATCAAGGGAAGCCAGCGATGAAATAACGTCAACTCCCGAGCCATAGTTGGTTGCGTTTGCTCTTCTGGTGAGCACAGTAAAACGGTAAAGCGCTTGGTATCTTTCTATGAATGCACTTCCAATTAAGCCTGTACCGCCCGTGATTAATATTTTCATTTTTACCACCTGTTTTGGTGAAACTACGAGTTCCTAGCGTGCTAAGTTCAACATTTAACGCATAAAAGGTTTGATTTTTTCTCACCTTACCAAGAAGATATGCAACATTCTAAGTATTAACTATTTATGGAAAGAACACCTATGGCATTGAATGAAAAATCTGCCGGTATTTTGAAAGGACTTGTTGTTATTGTTGCGGTATTTATTGTCCTTGCAGGCATAAAAACGGCTGCAAACATTTTGGTGCCTTTTTTACTGTCTGTATTCATTGCGATTATTTGTAATCCCATTGTCTCGAAGGCTAGTGATTACAATATTCCAAAGGGTATCTCGGTAGTCATTGTTATTGGCCTTTTTGTCACGATTGCATTGTCTATTGCTGGCTTAGTTGGTAACTCGTTAAACGAATTGTCAGAGCTTCTGCCCGAATACAGAGAGCAGCTTAAAGAACAGTTTGCTTGGGTTACAGGAAAACTTGCTGAGTACAATATTGTGGTGTCTTCGGCGGTCGTTATTGAGTATTTCGATCCAGGCGCTGCAATGGGACTAGCAGCAGACATGCTGAGTGGTCTAGGCGGCGTAATGGCAAACCTGTTCTTGATTATCATTACCGTGATTTTCATGTTGTTTGAGGCGTCTTCGTTTCCGAAAAAGTTACACTTTGCACTTGATGACCCGCAGATGCGCCTGAATCAAATCGATCGTTTCCTTCAATCAGTTAACAATTATATCGCTATTAAGACTGCTGTAAGTATTGGTACTGGCGTGCTGGTATCAACCATGTTGTGGTTCATTGGCTTAGACTTTTTCTTGCTTTGGGGAGTTCTAGCTTTCCTTCTTAACTACATTCCAAATATAGGGTCTTTCATTGCAGCTGTGCCTGCTATGTCACTAGCTGTCTTGCAGTTAGGGCCTGCGGCAGCAGGGGGAATCGGTCTTGGCTTTGTTGTCATTAATACGGTTATGGGGAATGTTATTGAACCTCGTTATATGGGGAAAGGCTTAGGACTTTCAACGTTAGTTGTGTTTCTCTCATTGATTTTCTGGGGTTGGCTGCTAGGTACAGTGGGCATGCTGCTTTCGGTACCGCTAACAATGATCATAAAAATTGGCCTTGAGAGTTCTCAGGAGGGACGCTGGTTTGCCGTCATGCTATCGAGTGAAGATGAGCTTGAAGAAGCGGAAAAACGTCTTGGCTAATCCTGTATGCTCCTATTACCAATTGAAATAAATATTTAACCAATTCAGAGCTATGTCAGGGAAGTTAGAATAATGCAAATTGATGCTGTTGTAGTCATTCTCCAACGAAGAAATTTGTGAATTATCACTTTCCTGACAATCTCCCAGAGGGCGAGTTTAAAAGGCTTATATGCTGTGTTATTGATTTTGACAAGGGAATAGCCATTCTCTGCAATCAACGCCACGCCTACATGGATGTAGGTGCTAAGGTTTTGCAGGAGCACAAAACCAGTGCCTATAAACCTTTTAACTCTCGCTGAATGGTCAAATATTTAATTCAACTGGTATAAAATCTGATAAACAATAAAAAAGGTCGCTGTTGCCTGTCTCTTGATCACATTTCTAGATCAAGAGACTTGGCTAGCTCATAACCTTCAAGGATGGTTTGCAGTGTAAACCATCCTTCCCATAACCGCTCCCACCCAACGCGACCATTACGTTTTGAATCATGCCAG
>JAKVCY010000213.1 GCA_022448425.1 Thalassotalea sp.
ACATCGCAGTATGAATGGTTTTACGCTTAATTTAATGGCCGGCTTGGTGGCTTATTGTCTTAAAGAAAACAAGCCATCCCTTAATATTAGTGACGTTGAGCGCAATGCTATGGTTGTTGCTTAAACCGATCTGGGGTTAAATAGAGAGCAGTAAAAGGAACTGGCAACAAAAAAGCGCTCATTAGAGCGCTTTTTTTAATCTTTGTGTTCACAAATAAAGGTAAGTCCTTTCACTGTGAACAGTGCACTAGTTCAGTCTATAGATGACTAGCTTATTTTAAGCTCGCGTAGTATGCCGCTAAGTTTGTGATATCAGCATCTGATAAAGGCATCGCCATAGGAGCCATCACTGGATCTTTACGTGCGCCAGATTTGAAGTCTTTTAATTGCTTTTCAATGTAAGCTGCTTTTTGGCCAGCTAGGTTAGGGTACATTGGAATAGCTGAAATGCCTTCTGCGCCGTGACAAGCTGCACATACGGCTGATTTTGCTTTACCAGCAGTAACATCTGCTGCAAATGCTGGCGCTGCCATCATTGCTGCTGTTGCAATAGCAAGAGTCATTTTTTTCATAATGTCTGTCTCTCTTAAATGATTAGAATTTCCGAGCCTTAATTGATTATATGGAAAAAGCCCTAAGTTGTCGTTGATTTTTTTAGTATTATAACAAGTATTCACTGTTATTACGGTCAAAACATGCACAAGGTTTTATCGCTCAAATTTGACAACCACCTCGTTAAACATTTGCCGTTTCAATCTCAAAAAGTCGCGCCTGTGCCACTCATTGGAAGCCATTTGGTGACCGTAAGCCCAGCTATGCTAGCAGAGTTAGGGTTAACAAAAGATGATATAAATCAAACGAATTTCAACGATATTGTTGCAGGAAAGGTTCAGGCAGAGGGGGGCGCATATCACGCTCAAGTCTACGCTGGGCATCAGTTTGGGCAATTCGTCTCCCAACTTGGCGACGGTCGTGCTATCAGCATGGGGGAAGTCATTGGCAAAAATGGTCAGCGTTGGGATCTTCAGTTAAAGGGCGCGGGCATCACACCATACTCCCGAATGGGAGATGGCAGAGCCGTATTGCGCTCATCGATTCGAGAATACCTAGCCAGTGAAGCAATGCATGCTCTAGGTATCCCAACAACTCGCGCTCTGAGCTTAGTAGCTAGTGACCTTGATGTTCATCGTGAGCAAATCGAAAAGGGTGCAGTGGTGACTCGCGTGGCACAATCCTTCATCCGCTTTGGCCATTTTGAGTATTGGTTTCATCACGGTAAAAAGGCGGAGCTCAATCAGCTTGCAGACTATTGTTTAACGGAATATTTTCCGGTTTGTAGAGAAACAGAAAATCCGCATCTAGCGATGCTAGAAACGATAGTGAAGAATACTGCTGAGCTTGTTGCTAAATGGCAAGTGTATGGCTTTACCCATGGAGTGATGAACACCGATAACATGTCGATTCTTGGGTTAACCATGGATTATGGACCGTTTGCGTTTCTCGATGACTATCAGCCAGGGTTTATATGTAATCAATCTGATCATACGGGACGATATGCGTTTGACCAGCAGCCGAGCATAGGCCTATGGAATTTAAATGCACTAGCAATTACGTTCAGCGATTGGCTCAGTACAGATGAAATTCGCGAGGCGCTATCGCAGTACGAACCTGTTTTTATCAAGACTTATCTCGAACTTATGCAGCAAAAATTGGGTTTGAGTCGTTGGTTGGAAACAGATCAGAAGCTGCTAGGAGAATGGCTAGCAATATTGCAAAAGCAAGGCGTCGATTACACGAATGCGTTTAGACTGCTCAACACCGTTTACCTAGCTGATGAAAGAAATGAGCAGTGTCAGCCATTGTTTGTTTTACTCGTGAGTGACAAAGCTAAAGATCACCAGCAGTTAGTTAACTGGCTAGCAAAGTATCGATTGCGACTTCAGCAAAACGACTGGGATGATGAAGAACGTATTGCACTGCAAAACCAATATAATGCAAAATACATTTTGCGAAATTATCTAGCGCAGCAAGCCATTGAGCGGGCTGAGCAGGGCGATTATAGCGAAATTGAAGCTCTACAAAACATTTTAGCAAACCCTTTTGCAGAACAGCCGCAATGGCATAAATACGCATCACCTTCACCTGAATGGGGAAAAACACTGGAAATATCATGCAGCAGTTAAATCAACAACTTACCTTACAGCCAAACGGTCATACTTTTAATGTTCAGTATGAAGCGACTGAGCAAAGTATTTTACTGACCATCACACCTGAGTTTGATTATGATGATATCGAGCAAATTGCAGCGATCTGTTGGCAAGCAATCTCTGGTGCAGAGGTAGTAGAAGAGATCCCCGGTGCAGACCGCATTAACTATCGCTTTCGATATAACCAGCACTACTTTGTCTTAAATTTTGAAGTCTATAGTCAGTCTTGTTGGATTGAGGTGGAAGCCGGTAGCGCAAATCCTGCGTTAGAGGTATTGCTTGCTGGTTTTAGTAGGTAATCGAAAATTACACGGAATAGATTTATCTTGCGATGGAAAAAATACTCATAAGCGGCTGTTTGCTTGGTTTGAATGTACGTTACGATGGCAAGGCGAAGAGTCTCCAACAAACGACAATCATGAAGTGGCAACAACAAGGAAGGTTAATAGTGGTTTGCCCAGAAGTTGCTGGGGGGTTATCGATACCCCGTGCTCCTGCAGAGATTCAAGGCGATGGTTTAGTTGTTACCCAAGACGGGCAAGATGTATCGCAGGCATTTTCATTTGGTGCGGAACACGCCCTGTATTTATGTCAGCAACATGGCATCCGCTATGCGTTGCTGAAAGAGTCGAGCCCTTCGTGTGGCAGCAGCAATATCTATGATGGCAGTTTTAGTGGCAAGAAAATTTTCGGCATGGGAAAAACAGCTGCACTGCTAACGGAACATGGAATCAAAGTATTTTCTGAACAGACGATAGACAAGTTAGTAGCGCTAACTGTTTAACTTTCCGGCTAGGCGAGGATTAGCATGCGTCGGTATTGGTAAATACTGGTCTACGCAGTGACGACTTGATTTCGACCTTTTGATTGCGCATTTGATAACGCTTTTTGAGTGCGAGTCATCAGCGTCTCTAATCGTTCTTTTGGGTTGAGTTCGGTAACACCCAGAGAAATAGTCATTTGTGGTAAGCGAATTCCCGATTTGCTACTGATAAATCTAATCTTCTCCACACCTTGACGAATCTTTTCAGCAATTTCTGAGGCAATGCTTTTTTCAACCTCTGGGAGGAGAATAAAAAACTCTTCATTGCCTGTTCGCACAGGCAAACCGCTTTCACCCACGTAGTTGCTAATTTTATTGGCAATCTTCGACAGAATAACATCACCAATTAACGAACCAAACTTTTCACTAAAGTCTTGGAAGTGGTCGACATTAATAACAACCGCGGCAATTTGTTTGTCTGGCGACTCGCTTATCCACGCATCAAAGTGTTTACTGAGTGCCTTTTTATTATATAAATTGGTGATCGGGTCTAGGTAAATTTCTTTTCGTGCTTCCGCTAACTCTCGTTGCAAAGCATTGGCTTTTTGCTGCGATAGTAACAACGCTTCGGCAAACTTTTGCTGTTGAGTTTTAAATCGCTCAGTTGAGTATTTCAGCGCTGTTAATGCTTGTTCTTGGCCATCCCTTGCGCTGCTCAATGTCGAAATTGATTTATCAATTGCATCAACAAATTGTTGAGAATGCACACTCGACTTAATGCAGGCGTCTTTAACCTGTCCTGTCACCGACTCTACGTCTTCAAATAAGTTGTTACGCAGCGAACTTTGTCCCAGCACATGCTGTTGAAATATTTCTTCTAGTGTGAAGTTATCGATAGTGTCGTGGCTGAACAAGTGCTGGTCGAGCTTTGTGATCAGAGGTAAGTTTTTACCAGAGAGGTACTCGTAGACAATAGAATAATTGATTGGGGTAGCAGGCAAGCGCCACTTTGCTAGCAGCTTGAGTGCTTTTGCGAGTTTTGCTTCAGCTTGTTTTATTGAATCATGTTGTTTCAATGATTCACCCCTAGAAAATTCATGACTTTCCCATTCTCTAGGAAAAAAAAGAAAACTTCTAGTTTTGTATGCAATTTTTCTATGGTTATTGTCGAATAGCTCGTTGTTTGCTGAAAATTAGTACGAATGCGTTACTAACAGTGCCTTGTAGCACCTCTATTTTAACGGCATAGCACTGACCGTTATCTATTTTAATGATAAGGTAACAACTTTATATCGTATGCAATTAGCTACTCGCTAGTGCCTAGCAGTGATAACGAATAATAAGGACCTGCGATGAAATACTTAATTCCGTTTCTGTGTCTACTACTAACCGCTTGTAGTTTAACACCGAAGCTTGATGCTAATAATGAATTGGCGACTGTGATTGGCTTATATCACGATTATGAGAAGCAAAGCAGCCCTTATGGTAATCCAATACCAGGGAAAACTAATGCTCAATTGCCAGATGTCAACCCTGAAACGCTTAAATTAAATCACCAGAAACTGAACGAAATATATCAACAAGTGGTTGCTATCAATCCTGATTCGCTTAGCGACGACAACAAGATTAGTTGGTCAGTGTTGAATTATCGCATCAAGAATCAGCTAGATAATTACACCAATAAAGAACATTTAATGCCACTAACGGCAGAGTCTGGTTTTCATGCGTATTTGAGCTTTATCAGCCGTATGGTGAGTTTCAAAACTGAGCAAGATTACCTCGATTACATTAGTCGTTTGAATCAAATTCCACGTTATTTCGATCAGCAAATGACTTGGATGAAGCTCGGCCTAGCTGAAGGCTATACACAACCTAAAGTTGTACTAGCCGGTTTTGAAGAATCAATTGCTGCATTTATCAAGTCAGATGCAACTGAAAGTGGTTACTTCGCGCCGTTCAAAAATATGCCTAAGCACATTCCTGCTCAGACACAGCAAATGTTAGTCGCGAAAGCGAAGCAGGCGATTAATGAGAGTGTTTTTCCAAGCTATCAAAAGTTCTACGACTTTATGGTTGAAGAATATATGCCTAATGCGCGCGACAATATTGCCGCGAGCAGTCTCCCTAACGGAAAGGCATTCTATGACAATCGCGTAAAACACTTTACCACTTTGGATATGACCGCTGACGAAGTGCATCAAGTGGGTGTAAAAGAAGTTAAACGTATCCGGGCAGAAATGCAGGCGATCATTGACGATTTAGGCTTTGAAGGAAGCTTTGCAGAATTCGTAGAGTTTTTGCGAACGGACCCGCAGTTTTACGCCAAAACGCCAGAAGAGTTATTGAAAGAGGCATCTTTTATTGCAAAGAAAATGGACGCTAAACTGCCAAGCTTGTTTAACACTCTACCCAGAACACCTTATGGTGTGATTGAAGTGCCTGCCAATATTGCACCTAAATACACAACGGGGCGTTATTCGGGTCCTTCTCGTGACGACCAACCAGGAAATTATTGGGTAAACACTTATCGACTAGATAGACGTCCGCTATACGTGCTGGAAGCATTAACGCTTCACGAAGCCGTGCCTGGTCATCACTTGCAGGGCTCGCTTGCTAGAGAAATGGAGAACGTACCGGAATTCCGTAATCGCACTTATATTTCAGCGTTCGGCGAGGGTTGGGGTCTTTACGCAGAGTACTTGGGTTTAGAAGCTGGTTTTTACCAAGATCCCTACAGTAATTTCGGTCGCTTAACTTACGAGATGTGGCGCGCTTGTAGACTAGTTGTTGATACGGGAATGCACGTTAAAGGATGGAGCAGAGCAGAAGCGATGGATTTCCTTGCAAGTAATACGGCACTGTCGTTGCACAATGTTAAAACTGAAATTGACCGTTACATTTCGTGGCCTGGTCAGGCACTTTCATACAAGATTGGCGAGTTAACCATCAAGCGCTTAAGGCAAGAAGCGGAACAGGAATTGGGTGCTGATTTTGATATTCGCGAATTTCATGATCGTCTATTAGCCAATGGTTCTATGCCATTGTCTATGCTTGAAGCGGTCATGGCGCAATACATCAATGAAAAGAAAGCTCTCGCAGAAAAAAAGGCGAGTTAATTTCGTTGTAATCTTACACAAGAGTTAGATTTGGGGCTGGTACGAATGTACCATCTCTGGGTTTTATTGCTGAGAGAGTTTTGCTTTGCTCAAAAGAATGCTTTGGCCGGTAAAAGCTTGATGGGAGTATTTGAGAAAATAAAGGAAGAGGCAAGGCATGCAAAGTTGACCGCAGGGACATAGGTCGCAGAATACCTAAAATAGACAAGCCCCCACTATATCTAAATTTGGTAGTCCCGCTGTCCTAGGTTTCCCCTTAGACCGGTAACTTTGCGTGTCTAGCTTTCACTAGATTTGCCTTTACGAGCTTTAGTTGCTCGGGAGCTATTATACGCTTGCTAATCCACTTGTAAACTTTTAATTATTGAAGCTAGTAACGTCATCACGCTAGAATGCATTTATCTTCTCGAATAAGCGACGTAAAGGCTTGTGAATATTATGCTAAAGCTTTCGGTAGTTCTTCTCTTATTGATGCTTGTTGTAGCCCCCGTGGATGCGCAACAAGCTCGAGAAACCGTGCGAGCAAATGCAGACCGAGTCACTGAGCTATATCGAGCTAATCAAGAAAACCTCGCTTACGATGAAGTACTTCAACTCGCGACTGAAGTTGTTCAATATCGTCAACAATACCCCAAAGAAATTATTGCACAAGCCTATGTATTGCTTGCTGAAGTGGCGAGTAATAAGGGTGACTATGTGCGCGCATTTCAGTTCGCTGTCGATGGTTTAACCTACAAGCCGTTGCCACCAGAATTACAGCTCAATTTAGAAATGCGTTTAACCTCAGGTTACTTTGTGAAAGGGCAATACCACAACGTCTTCCATTTTGTTGAGCAAGCATTAGAACTCTCTCAGCAAACAGGGTTAGTTAAGTATCAACTCCTGTCGCTAGGTTATCGCGCCATGGCGAATGCGTTAATTGGTGAAGCAAAGAAAGCAGCTGATGATCTGTTGGCAATAAAAGCCCTAATGAACGAAAACAGGCAATACGCAGAGTATATCGACCTGCTTGAGGTCATCGCCATCTCATATCATTACTTAGGGGATTACCAAACGGCAGTAGAGATGCACGAGCGCATTTTAAAATTAAGGTTCGCCCTTAACATGATGTTGAGCCTTGAGCGCACATACTACAACTTGGCTTCTGCCTACCACAAGGTAGGGCGTCTAGATGATGCTTACAATGCATTTTGGGAAGTAAAGCAAATCGCTGAGCGCGAAAAATGGCCAATAAAGCGAGCTTATGCAGAGTTAGGTTTAGGGCAGGTGTTACTTGCACAAGGTGAATTTGAAAGTGCTTATAAAATTCTTGTTGAAGCGGAAAATTCGTTTAAAGGTCAGAATCTAAATAGCCCTTATTTAGGTACGTTAATCGAATTAACTAAAGCGAGTTTGGCGACGGGGCGAGATGAATTTGCGGAACAAATATTATCGTTAGCTGAGCAACTGGCAGAAGTCGCCGAAGTGACGCCAGAACAAGTTGATTTGTTTCTACTGTTATCCCAACGCTATGAGCGTCAGGGGGATATCGCCAAAGCATTGGCAATGCTGAATAAATACGTGACTCAGAAACAGCAATTTAGCCAATCAACTAATAGTCGACGTATCGAGCTGCCTACGATTTTGGAACAAGAAGCCAACAATAAAGACATTGCTTTAGACTTGGCTCAAAGCTATGAAGTACATACAGAATATGCTTCACAGGTTGATAAGCAAAACAAAACTATTTTGATGCTGAGTATCGTTTCATTAATCATACTGGGGATTGCTGTTACCCAATGGTATGCCTACCGATCTCGTCAACAAAACTTTGTCTATGAACAGCTAGAACGACCTGCTTACCTATTGGCGTCTCCAGCGCAAACTAAGTACATTTATCATCGAGCATTTAAGAAAGCTCGCAAATACGAGTACCCATTAACGGTTGGCTATATCGTTGTAAGTAACTGGCAAGACTTAACATTTAGTTTTAATAAGCGTGTTATTAGTGAAGTAAATAAAACCATCGCAACGTTAGTCAACGAGCACTTAGGTGAGTTTGACCAAGCCGGTCAGATTCATGAAGGCGAGTATATCGTTTTGTATCCGCACCAACATCGCGATGAAGCTAAAGCTAAGTTCGAAAAGCTATTGGAGGCGTTAAAAGTTAGATTTTTTGCCAACTTAGGTGAATTTTCAGTTAATATAAGATTTTCAATGGAAACTCCATCGATTCAAGATATTGATCCATATATCTTTTTATCTCGATTGAGTGATGTTTCATAACTTAACATAGGCAGTAAATTCGTTGATTGTATTTATATCAGTCGTCGCAGCCATCTTTGTTGTGGTTAGCATTTATTATTACTTTCGCTCAGAACGTTTGCTACACGACCTTATTGCGAAGAAGCGCGAAAGTGCGCAAGCACTGAAAGACAACAAGCAAATGCTTGATACCTTCGCCATGTTAGCAATGAAGCAAGAAGAATTTTATCTTAGTCGCTACAGTGGCCTTAAAAAGGCGGCAGAAAAGAAAGCTCCAATGGTAGCTAAAGAAATGACAGTGTTATGGCCGATGATCAATAATTATGCGGCGATTTATCGCGGCTGCGCAATGAGCAAAGAACCTTTACAAGGTAAAGTGAAAGCATGTTATGAAAACTTCAGCCCCGGAGCTTTTGAGGATTTCAAACGCCTTTTAGGTAGTAAACAAAAGCCCATCAAAAATATGTGGGCCAGTAACAACTTGATTGGTTTTGTAACATTGATTGAAGCACTGCTCATGGCTTCACAAGCAGGAATCGCTCGAGCTAGCCAAGCGAACGGGGCAAATGAAAAGGCCAAAGAGGAAACAGTGCAAAGCTAAGTGTTAAGTGGCTGATTCTCGCATTCAAATTTCATTCATAAAAAAAGCGCCTAAAGGCGCTTCTTTTATTGTCGAATATGAATTTGTGGAGCAGTATTAATCTCACCATCCCCGGTGATTGTTGCTGCTTTTCCCTCACACATTAATACCGCTAAGCTATCAGTTTGGCCATTGCGAATAAACGCTAGGTCGTAACCAAATTGCGTTAAACTGCTCGCAGCAAATTTTTGAGCCAATGTTAATTGGTCCCAAAGTTCCGACGTTACTTGCGGATTGCCTCTTCTTTCGAGAAGCGCTTCACGTTCAGATATTGCTTGCATATTTTGCCTCTTTGTTGTGCAAAAACATGGTGATTTATAACCACTACTCGCAACATTATATGAGGTCGATTATTAATTCAACACACAAGCGGTTATTTTTTCATTATAATTTAGAACTTAGACCACTTGGTAAGAAGATGATTACTGAGTAGTTATTGTTAAATCAAGAGCATATAAGGGCGACCATGAGCCAAGTACTAGATGATCTACTGTCACTTTTAAAATTAGAAACGATTGAGCAAGGTATTTACCGAGGGCAAAGTCAGGACCTAGGTTTTAAGGCCCTATTCGGTGGTCAAGTAATGGGACAGGCACTTTCTGCTGCCCAAGAAACAGTAGAGAAAGATAGACAAGTACACTCTTTGCATTCTTATTTCTTACGTGCAGGTGATGCCAGTAAGCCGGTTGTCTATGAAGTAGAAGTATTGCGCGACGGCAGAAGTTTTAGTGCACGACGCATTCAAGCGATTCAAAATGGTCAGGCTATTTTTTATATGACAGCTTCGTTTCAGGCACCTGATCAGGGTTTTGAACATCAAGATGCAATGCCTGACGTTCCTGGACCGGATGAAATATCTTCTTATCAAGATTATATTGTGGAAAATCAGCATGTACTAACGGACAAGATTAGAGCCAAGTTTCTTGCCGAAAAGCCAATCACATTAAAGCCTGTAGAGAAGTACAACTGGATTGAGCCTGAAAAAATGCCTGCCAAATGCCACATGTGGATAAAGGCAAATGGCGATCTACCTGATGACCTGCGCGTGCATAAATATATGTTGGCTTACACTTCTGACTTCCAGTTTTTACCAACCGCTCTATTTCCGCACGGTGTAAGTCACTGGCGACCTGATATGCAACTTGCGACAATCGATCATACCATGTGGTTCCATCGATCTTTTCGTTTCGACGATTGGTTGCTTTATGCCATCGATAGCCCAACAGCAACGAGTGGTAGAGGTTTAGTGCGCGGTCAAATCTTTAATCGTCAAGGTGAGTTGGTTGCATCGACCATGCAAGAAGGCGTTATGCGTTTCCGCAAGGCGCCCAATACATAGCCGGTACATATAGCTTTATTTGGTTTTCCAGTCATGCCCTGTCGGGTGCTGGAAAATACGAATACCAAATTCCGGGGCAATTGCATAGATATGGTCAAAGATATCTGCTTGAATTGCCTCGTAATTAACCCAGTTCTGGTCATTACTGAAAAAGTACAGTTCGAGTGGCAACCCAGTTGCTGATGGTGCTAATTGTCTAACCATACAAGTCATTTGTTGATGTACTTTAGGGTGCTGTTTTAGATACGTTTCGATATATGCCCTAAACGTACCAATATTGGTGAGTTTGCGCTGGTTTATTGCTGGCTCATCAGGATTAATCCTCTGAACTTCTTGGGCAATTTCTTGTTCCTTTTGTGCTAAATAGTTGGTGAGTAAGCGAATATCTTTAAGCTTCGCGAGTTCTTCTTGCTGATAAAACTTAACACTGGAAATATCGATGTAAATTGCGCGTTTGATACGTCGACCGCCGGAATTAAACATATCTCGCCAATTCTTAAATGAGCCACTTATCAGGGCGTAAGTTGGCACTGTGGTCACCGTGCGATCAAAGTTTTGCACTTTAACGGTGTTAAGGCCAATCTCTAATACATCGCCGTCGGCGCCATATTGAGGCAGCTCAATCCAATCCCCTGGCGCCACCATCTTATTGGCAGATATTTGAATACTTGCGACGAGGCCCTTGATCGTATCTTGGAAGACTAAAAGTAAAACGGCTGTTAGCGCACCTAAACCACTAAGTAAGTATATGGGTGACCGATCAATAATCGTTGAGATGGATAAAATCGTTGCGACTAAATGAATGGCTAACTTAATCAACTGTATAGTCGCATTTAGCGGGACGTAACGGGTTTTTGCTTTAGCGCGATAAACGCTTTGAATCACATCGAGTAGCGCGCATATGCAACGAGCTATTTGAAAGGTAATTACCACTTTAACAATGATCAATAGCGGCGTTAATACATCGGGCAGGTCATCAAGAACAGATGGCAGAAAAACCAATAAAATAAAGAGCGGGATTAAGAGTACAAAACGCTCAAATACTCGGTGCTTTAGCAATAAGTCATCCCACTGATTTTTAGAGCGTAACACCAGCTTTTCAACTACTGCAATAACGCGGCTTTTCGTTACATAGTGGCTAAGTATTGCAAGTAGCAACAAGCCTACTACGCTTGAAAGGCTGACTCCGAGTGTAATGTGTTCATTTGGCCAACCTAGCGAAGTAAGTAATTCTGTTATCCATTGTTGCATTGATTATTCGTCCATTTAGTCTGCATATCGACAAGTACAGCGTCTTTGTCTTGCCATAGTTGATTCACCCAAGCTTGAAAGCGACGTTTGAACTCAACATCGTTAAAGTAATCACCGATAACTTCATCAGGGATATCGATAGTTTGCACGTCAACAAGAATATTATTGACCCTACCACTAATAAAATCTTTGAAGCTTGGAATACCTTGTGGGTAGAAAATAGTGACGTTAACAATTTTGTTTAAGTGCTGTCCCATTGCATCGAGCACAAAAGCTATTCCGCCGGCTTTAGGTCTCAACAAATGCGCAAAAGGAGGTTGCTGTTTTTCGTACTTTTTAGCGGTATACCGTGTACCCTCAATGAAGTTCATCACGCTAACTGGCTTGTACTTAAACTTTTGACATGCGATTCGAGTCGTCTCGATATCTTTGCCAGCCAAGTGTGGATTTTTCTTCAAGAATGCTTGGCTGTACCGCTTCATGAATGGAAAATCTAATGCCCACCAAGCAAGGCCAAGAAAAGGCACGTAAATCAGTTCTTTTTTTAAGAAAAACTTTAAAAAGGGAATTTTGCCGTGTAATAGACGCTGTAACACTAATATATCGACCCAGCTTTGGTGATTACTCAACACTAGGTACCAATCTTTTGTATCCAAATTGTCTAAGCCTTTAACCGTATAGGTGACCTCGGTAAATAAATTTTGAATACCTGTGTTAATAGCTACCCAGTTACTGGCCATTCGATCAAGTAGATAGCTAAAGAAGGTTTGCCAACCTTTAGCTGGAATCAGTGCTTTTAGTAATGAGCCGATAACAATAGGAAACACCCAGAATAAGGTGTTAACGGTATAGCTAATGAAAGACAGTGCAGCAATGAGTGGAGCAGGTAAAAAACTAAGCATAAATGATGAAATAGCGTACCAAAGTGATCAATTTAATTACATATAGAACAAGATTGTACGGTTTCTTTGGTTAATTTAAACCCTTTTAATGTAGTGATTTAGTCATCTTGTGTGATTTAACTGAAAGCTAACTGGACAAAATGGGCGATGAAAGTTTCGACGCTTTGAATTTTACTCTTAAAAATATTGAGGTATTTGCGAAGCAAAGATGCGATGTTGGAATCTTTGAGTGCAAATAAGCTCGATTAAGCCAACAATCAAAGTTTTATGTAAATGTTTTGTTACCAAATTGCGTATTGCGTATACCTCAGCGGATTTCCCTTGTGTGTGAAAAAGCAACACCCTGATCATCAGTTCTGGAAAAAGAACACTTTCTTGCGCTTCTCGACGTTTAAAAATAGACGTTTACGGTCGAATATGCCCTCAGCCTATTAAAAAGACGAATTTAGTTTATAAAAAATGCAGAATTTCGTTGCTATTTGGTTAACTTTCACGCCATTCTTGGGGAGTCGAAATTATAGGAGGGAAAATGAACTTTCATCGTGTTGTTATTAAAGTTGGTAGTGCGCTAATTGCACCTGAACAATCAGGTTGCAGTGGCAAGCATATTTTGCCAATTGCGCGCTTTATTGCTGAATGCCATGTGGCCGGCAAAGAAGTGATTTTAGTATCGTCTGGCAGTGTTGCTGCTGGTCGAGCGTTAATACAACATGGTTCACCCAATCCCTCTATCCCCACTAAGCAAGCGATGGCTGCTGTGGGGCAAATGAAAATGATGGCCAACTGGCAGCGCTTTTTTGACGTGCCATGTAGCCAGTTGCTGATTACACATGGCGACTTAAAAGACAGGCAGCGCTACATCAATATTAAGAATACACTGCGTATCTTATTGGAAAATGGTGTCATACCGATTGTTAACGAAAACGATACGGTAGCGACAGAAGAGCTCAAAGTCGGTGATAACGACAATCTGGCCGCACTGGTTGCATTAGTGAGCGAAGCTGATTGCTTACTAATTTTAAGTGACGTTGACGGCCTGTATCGTGAAAACCCCAAGGACAACCCTTTGGCGGAAATGCTCGAAACGGTCGAAAAAGTGACGCCTGACATATATCAGATGGCAAGTGGAACCACCAACTACATTGCGACAGGTGGTATGCAGACCAAAATTCAGGCAGCGGAAAAGGCAACAGAAAACGGCATCGCTACATATATTCTTAATGGTGAAAAGCCTGATGTTTACACACGATTATTAAGTGGCGAGAATCCAGGGACTTTATTTAAACCACAGCAGGCACATGTCAAAGCGAAGAAGCATTGGCTTAAACACACGTTGAAAAGCAACGGTGAAGTGCACTTAGATGCAGGAGCAATAAAAGCTGTTTGCGAAAAAGGTGCCTCTCTGTTGCCATCAGGCATAAAAGCAATTGCTGGCACATTTAATGTTGGCGACACCATAAATCTGATTAATAGTGAATCTGGTGAAGTTGTTGCCAAAGGCATATGCCAGTATAGCGACCGAGACTTGAATAAAATAAAAGGTGTTAACAGTAATGAAATCGACACCATTCTTGGCTATTGCCCTAGCAAAGTAATCGTCCACCGCGACGATATGGTGATGTTAACCTAAGGTATCTGTGATTATGAATATGAATTCTTCCAACTTTTCTATGAGTGAAATGGCTCAGCAAGCCAAAATTGCAAGTCGTCAGGTCGCGCAGTTAACTAGTGCAGAGAAAAACAAATTACTGACAGATATGGCTGAAGCGATTGTCGTGGCGAGCCCGACGATTATTGTCGAAAATCAAAAAGATCTAGATGCGGCTCGTGAAAAAGGTTTATCAGAGGCGATGCTCGACCGTTTAGCGCTGGACGATAAAAGAGTAAAGGATATTGCGGATGCAATTATTGATATTGTTAATTTACCAGATCCTGTCGGACATGTTGCGAATATGCAATTGCGCCCTAACGGTATGCAAGTGGGCAAAATGAGCATTCCCCTAGGCGTGGTTTCGATGATTTACGAATCTAGGCCGAATGTCACCGCAGAAGCTGCAGCACTTTGTTTGAAAGCTGGTAACGCTGTGGTGTTACGTGGCGGTTCCGAAGCCATTCACAGTAACTTGGTGCTCGCAAATTGCTTACATCAGGTCTTGGCGCGTTATCAATTAAACCCTTGTATGGTTTCGGTTATTCCTGATACCAGCCGTGCAGTGATTGAGGAACTACTTCAACAACGCGATAGCATTGATCTCGTTATTCCTCGTGGTGGCGAAGGACTCATTCGTTATGTTACTGAAAACAGCCAGATCCCCGTGATTCAGCATTTCAACGGTGTTTGTCATCTATATATTGATCAATATGCCGATATCGACAAAGCCGTAGCTATTTTAGTGAATGGAAAAACGCAAAAGCCAAGTGCTTGTAATGCCATAGAAACTTTACTTGTTGATAGTAAAATTGCCGGTAATTTTTTACCTAGAGCAGCTCAAGCGCTTTCTGATTTTGACGTAAAAGTGCATGCTTGTGAAAAATCGTTAGACTTTTTCAACACAGCTGTAGCAGCGTCAGACGATGATTATCATGCTGAATATTTAGCGTATGAAATTGCGGTAAAAGTGGTTGATGATTTTGATAGCGCCATTGCACATATCAATGAATATACTTCAGACCATACAGAAGTCATTGTTAGCCAAGACACATCAAGGTGTCAGCAGTTTATCCGACAAATAAATTCATCTGTCGTAATGGCCAATGCTTCGTCGCGTTTTTCCGATGGCGGTCAATTGGGGTTGGGTTCAGAAATAGGCATTTCCACCAGTAAACTCCACGCGTATGGCCCGATGGGGTTGGAAGCATTAACAACTGAAAAATTTGTCGTGATTGGAGACGGCCAAGTAAGAGATTAGTGCCTCCAATAACCATACATAAATAGAGCAGTGAAGTCTTTCAGTGCTCTATTTTCGTTCAAAACATTTTCATCCAAAATACTTTCTTCAATACTCTTTTATTCAAGATATTGAACTGTCTTCCTCAAGTGTTGTCTTTAAGTTGCAACAGTTAAAAATGCTACATTTTAGTAATCCACTTTGTATCTTCTAATCTTAATTCCCAGAGTGACTGTTATTGCTAATATAGCTTTAGTCAGCGAAGTAATAAATTTTTCGTACTTTAACGACTAATTATCGTGATATAACGACGCGATTGTATAAATAATAACTGTTTGTTCTTGTATTAAAATGATTTTTAGTCAATTATTTAATTGTGCTATGACCGAAGGAATTGCGCAAGGAAGATCATCGAATAGGAGATACAAAGATGAAAAAATGGTTAGTTACAGCATTAGTAGCCTTAGGTGTTACGGGGTGCTCTTCAACACATTATTTAAGTGATACTGAACGCAACGAACTGTATCAAGATTACATCGCAGAGCAGCAGCTTAAACAGCGCCATGTAGCAAAGCTACTTGAACTCGAGAGTTGGGCACCGCTTACTGATGACTATTTATTAATGACGGCAGATTTGCGCAGACAATACCTAGTGAAGGTGTCTGGTACATGTGGCAATATTGGTGATGCATCTCAAATAGCGCTAATCCGTGGACGAATTCATGTCCTAGACGGCTTAAAAACACGCTGTCCTATCCTTGCTATGTACGAAGTCTCTAAGGAACAAGCCAAAGACATTTCTGCATTGGGTCGATTGAATGAAGATAGCGTCGAAGAAAAAATGCTAAATAGTGCAGAGAAACCATCATAAACAAGGAGTTTTGTGATTATTGCACTGAATGAGTTGATAATTTCAATTATCACTAAACTCGGGCGAGCAGCAGCATTAAAACCGCAAACGTCGAAGTTGCTGTTGCTTGCTAGTTCTACCCTTTTCCTCACAGGTCGCACTAGCACTCTGCACCAACCAAAAACAGGCTTCTTAGAAAATTACCAACAACTTGTACCGTCAGAACAATTTGAAAAGACCAAGCTATATCGAGCACCTTGGTTTGATAAAGACACGTTAAGTCAAATACGTAAAATTCAGCTAATTCCGTTCGAAGTGTGGATAGACACTGGGCGAATTGAAAAAAATACAGATGGCTCTGAGCATTTGGTACTTCAGCAATCATTAATGCCTCAATTGAGTCGCTATCTCTATCAGCAACTAGCAAAACGGTTGTCTCCTGATTAACAATTAGTTAGTCAGGCTGACGATGAAACACTGACAATCAGAGGTGCGTTTTCTGATATCGAAGTTAAATCGCCAGAGCTACGTGTTACAGACTTTATTCCGGTTAGGCTATTATTAAACGCAGGTAACAATGTTTATTTGAGTGTGACTGATCAAAAGCAAGTGATATCGCGCGTCGCCATTGAAGCTGAGTCTTTGTATGGCAAAGAGCAGCGAACCGCTGTCGCGATGATGGCTAGCAAAGAAGTTGCCTTAGATGTGGCAAGAAAGACCAAGGTTTTGCAGCAATTAGTGCAGTGTTAGATATTTGGGTTGAGAACTTTGTTGAACAATTGGCTATAGCTCGAGATATCGGGTCATAGCTTGCTCGATTTTATGTCTGCTTCTTAACTTACATGTAAGAGGTGACTAACCCTAAACTCTCAAAAAACTCAGCAAAGCCATGAGAACGCAATAAAATTAATAAATACTTATTTAGGATCATCACTGTTAAGCCAACTAAGGGTTAAAAGTAGTGTGTTGAAAACGATTGATTAGATTTTGGGGAATGACGAATGAGAATTCAGAAATTGTGTGCAACCAATCGCGCTAAGAAGCGAGCGCTTACCTTAGTGACAAGTGTTGCTGTCGCACTGACATTAGCGGCTTGTTCAGATCAAAATGAGGTAGTTGAAGAAAAACCGCTTCGACCTGTACGCACGATGACAGTTTACGCACCAGATCTAACTATAACGCAAACATTTCCAGCGGTTGTTGATGCTTCCCGTAAAGCTGATTTGTCGTTTCGCGTCTCGGGTGAGATCACAAAGCTCCCCGTTAATGAGGGACAACCTGTCAAGGCAGGCGATGTTATCGCTAAATTAGATGACCGTGACTATGTGATACAACGTAACGAAGCCCAGTCTTTATTTGATAAAGCACAAAGTGATTACAATCGCGCCAAAAACTTGATGAACACCAATGCGATTTCTCGTGCTGACTTTGACCAGCTAAAAGCACAGCTAGACTCGGCACAAGCCCGTTTAGACACGGCTGAAAACAGTCTCGCTTATACCGAGTTAACGGCATCATTTGATGGAGTGATTGCAAGAAAACTCACCGATAACTTTCAGGAGATTAAGGCGGGAACCCCTGTCGTTTCGCTACAAGACTTGTCAAATATCTACCTTAAAATTGACTTGCCAGAAAGCATTATGATTAGAGTTCGACGCGATACAGCGCCAGGTAAACTATTCGCCAAATTTGATGCTATCGCTGGTACGCAATTCCCTCTGACGTTCAAAGAAGTCGCAACGCAAGCCGATGAGGTAACAAAAACCTATCAAGTTACACTGAGCATGCCAGCACCTGAGAACAATATGATTTTGCCAGGCATGACTGCCAATGTGATTGCAGAGCGTTTAATTTCTGATGACAACACCCAAGCGGAATTTCACCTACCAGCAAATGTGGTAATGAAGGATACAAAAGGCAACTACGTTTTCGTGGTTGAGCAGGTCAGTAGAGGTGTCGGTAAAGTGAGCCGACGCAGCGTAAATGCAGGCGCTATCACTGAGCTTGGGCTAGAGATATTCAGTGGTATTGAACAGGGTGACGTTGTACTAACAGCAGGCATGAGTAAAGTCACTGACGGCATGCAAGTGAAATACTAAGCAGTACATTTGCTAGAAGGAGCATGAAGTGAATATTACTCAACTGGCGATTAACAATAATCGCACCTCAGTCGTTCTATTACTGGTGGTTATCTTCTTTGGTTTAAGTGCCTATCAGCAAATGCCAAAAGATTACGACCCAGGTTTTATTTTACGTACCGCACAAGTAATTACTTACTTCCCTGGTGCCAGTCCAGAGCGAGTTGAACAGCTTGTTACCGATAAGCTAGAGAAAGAAATTCAGGAAATGCCTGAACTTGATTTCGTGTCGAGTGAGTCGCGAACAGGTGTTTCGATTATTAGCGTCAATATCAAAGAAAGTTATAAAGAGATGCGGCCTATCTGGGATAGCTTGCGCCGTAAAATTGATGCCGTAAAAGGTGAACTGCCGGAAGACGCTCAAGAGCCAATCGTTAATGACGAGTTTGGTGACGTGTTTGGCATTGTCATCGGGCTCACGGCTGAGGGCTATAGCTATAAAGAAATGAAGGATATCGCCGACCAAGCGAAAGATGATTTACTACGCTTGTCGGAAGCTGCAAAGGTTGATGTTGTTGGTGTTCAAGATGAACGTATTTTTATCGATTACAACAACAGTAAGCTCTCAGAGTTGGACCTTTCACCGTCGCAACTTCGCGATCAATTAGCGAGCCGAAACATTGTAATCCCTGGTGGCTCCATCAACATTGGCGACGAAAAAATTTCACTAGAGCCTACCGGTAACTTTGAATCGATAGAGGAAGTTCGAAATACTGTTATTCAGCTACCCGGCAGTGGTCAGGTGATGTACTTACGCGATATTGCAGAAGTTTATCGCGGCTATGTCGATCCAGCCAGCAGTAAGGTAAGTTTGAATGGCGAGCAAGCGTTAAGCATCGCGATTTCAATGCGCAGCGGCGGTAATAATATTGTTCTAGGTCAGCAGGTCAGAGATGAATTGGCGCGTTTCATGTCGATTTATCCGATTGGCGTCGAATTTAGCTTAATCTCTTTCCTACCCAAAGAAGTCGAAGAAAAGGTCGATGACTTTGCGTCTAACCTTATTCAAGCAGTTATCGTTGTGACCATAGTGATGCTGTTGAGCTTGGGGTTCCGTACGGGCTTAATCGTCGCAACCTTGATACCAGCAAGTATGATTTTCGGCATTATGATGATGTCATTCTTCGATATCGGCATTGACCAAATTTCTTTGGCTGCTTTGATTATCGCTCTAGGTATGTTGGTAGATAACGGCATCGTAATGTCTGAGAGCATCCTGGTGCAAATGGAAGAAGGCAAGCCACCAGTTGAAGCTGCCGTAGATTCGGCAAACGAGCTAAAAATTCCATTATTGATTTCTTCATTGACGACAGCTGCAGCATTTCTTCCAATTTTCCTCGCCGAATCTTCTACGGGTGAGTACACCGCATCATTATTTAAAGTTGTTACGATTACCTTGCTGTGTTCTTGGGTAATTTCAATGACCATCATTCCTATGCTTTGCGTAAGCTTTATGAAGGTTAAAAAGTCGAAACAGCCAATGGATTTAGATAAAGGTGTCTATAATAGCTATGGCACAATCTTAGCGACGTTAATGCGCTATCGTTGGCTTACCTTACTCGGCACTATCGGCATTTTTATGTTGGCGATGTCGGGGATGAAGCACATTCCAAGCGTGTTTTTCCCACCTTCAGATCGCACTTACTTTAAGCTTGAGTTGGAACTTCCTGCGGGTACGCGTATTGAAGCGACCGAGCGCATGACTAAAAAGTTTGAAGCATATATGCGTGATGAATTGATGGCGACAGATACCGGGCAGGGTATTACGAGCTGGGTGACCTATGTAGGTTCAGGTGGTCCTCGCTTCCTGCTAACCCACAGTCCGAAACCAAGTACGTCTTATTACGCGCTCATGGTGATTAATGTTAGCTCTGCCAAAGTCATTGATGAGCTGTCACTTAAGCTCGAAGACTATGCATTTGATAATTTCCCTGACTTACTCGTCAAAGCGCGTAAAATCGAAAATGGTGCGCCAATCACAAACCCTGTAGAAGTGAGGTTAAGCGGTAAAGACAGTGATGAGCTATTTGCTATTGTTGATGAGCTTAAAGCGGAAATGGCAACAATCCCAGGGTTAAAAGCAATTAGCGACAACTGGGGCTTACCACTGAAAAAACTAAAGGTGAAGATTAATCAAACTCGTGCAAAACGCGCGGGTGTTTCTTCGAAAGACATCGCAATATCGCTACAGACAGGGATGGTTGGTCTTGAGCTAACTCAGTATCGTGAGCAGGAAGATGTTATTCCTATTCTGATGCGCTCTACAGAAGCCGACCGCCAAGATATTAGTAAACTTGAAGCATTAGCGGTTTACTCGCAAGCATCAGGTGTTGCAGTTCCACTTAAACAAGTTGCCGATATTGAGGTTGTTTGGGAGTCAGCAACTATTTATCGTCGTGACCGCCTTAAAGTTGTAACTGTCGGCGCTCAAATAGAGTCGACGATAACTGCGGCAGAAGGAGCTGCGCAACTAGTGCCTTGGTTAGAAGAACAACAAGACAATTGGCCGCTTGGCTATCGTTATGAGCTAGGTGGTGAAGCTGAATCATCAGGCAAAGCGAATCAATCGATTGCCGATAAGCTGCCTATTGCCGCATTCTTGATTGTCTTATTATTAGTTGGGCAATTTAACTCGATTAGAAAATCGATCATCATTATGGCAACAATTCCACTAGGGCTTATTGGCGTTGTGGTTGGTCTCTTGGTAGGTCAATCGTTCTTCGGTTTTATGACCTTGCTAGGGATCATCTCTTTAGCTGGTATTGTGATAAATAACGCTATTGTATTGCTTGAACGCATTAAGCTTGAGCTTGAAGATGCTAGCTTAACGGCACAGCAAGCAATAGTACTTGCATGTAAGAAGCGTTTGCGTCCTATTCTGCTGACAACGGCTACTACTGTGATGGGGCTAATACCGCTTTACCTGGGCGGCGGTGAAATGTGGGAGCCGATGGCTTTGGCCATTATTGGCGGCCTGCTGTTTTCTACCGCATTGACCTTAGGCATTGTGCCTGTGCTTTATGCGATTTTGTTTAGGGTGAAATCAACTTAAATTGGGCAACTAACTTGTCACAATAAATATCTAATCAGAAGCTAACAGTAGCAAGTTACTGTTAGCTTTTTTACTTTTTAGGCTGCAGAAATAGCTACATTTAGATTGATATGCATCAATAAACATTTTTGTTTATGCCGCCATTTGGCGATAACTGCTTGAATCAATTGCTATGGGCAAAATTCTCAAGTAAATTTCGCCAACCACGTAACGTTATGACTAAGCGGATTGCATTAGCAGCATGAGTTACTTGCATTGAAGGGTGAGCTAAATCGCTCAATTAAAGGGGAGTTGACATGAGAAAAATCAGTATTACTTATTCGGTGCTATTAGCGATAGTATTGCTGAGTTTTTCAAGTGTCGCCCATGATTCCGTTAAACTGAGAGTTGGTTTACTTTCTCTGGAAAGACCACCATTGAACGGAAAATGGGAGTTGCGCATAAAGGGCAAAATATTTTCCCTTTCATATCAGCTTCATATTCCGAAGCTGTTATTTCAACGGAGTGCAGAAATTGATTCTTTTCTGTAGGCAGTACTAGCGCAAAATCTTCACAGCGACAAACGGCGGCTAAGAAAGAAACGTTATTGGCACTACCTCCTTTAAACAGTGGTTTAAGTATCTAAGATTTAAAGGGTTTATCTTCCTGTTGGCTTTCTAGTAGCTCAAATAAGCTATCAAGGGAAATACATTCTTTTGAAAATAAACCACCTGAATCATTCTCAGTTAGTCGTACATAACGACATTTATCATCAGTGTTTAATGCCAGTTCAAAACCAATGCGGCCTGTACTTTTCGTGGATAGTTTAGACGCAAAGCCTACCAGTAATGTTTTAAAGTGGATGTCCGTGTCAGAGGTTGATGTTCGATTTCCTATAAGTGTTTCTTCTGTCATGGTTATGTCCTTTAGTGATTATTAATTAATACAGAAATCGAGATTGTTTGAGCGTTAATAACGACTGAGCCAACCTTCTTAGCGGAAGTGGCGTATCACCGTTACAAATAATTTGGATAAGTGTTGAATCATTCATGGCTGATTACCTCGCCTAGACACACGCTGAAGGGCTTGTCGGTTGCGCGTGTCAGGTATAACCCGTTACCTTCGTCATTAATGATAGTGAGCGATACTTGATACCCTTTCGGCAAAGGCTCGACAAACTCAGGTGAAGTCTCGGCAAGTTCAACCAAATGAAGCAATTCATCTGACAGTGAGGCAAGAGTGGTGCTTAAGTTGTCTTGCGAGCTCGAGTAAATGATGACGCAGGGGTACGTTTGCCAGAATGCGTTGGCTTTATCGAACGTGCCGAATGGCTCTATCAATAGTTCGAGTAGTTTAATTGCGGTGTTTGTAGGCATAGCCAGTTCTTCAAGCTCAGGCAGGTGATGTATTACTTGCATAATATTTCCGTCCTTAAATGAAAAAGCCCATTCCCACAAAGCAAAAGCAATGCAAGGGAATGGGCTAGTGTTTTTAGTTGAGTGATTAAAAAGGATTAGCTGAATAGGTTAGATAAGGTTTCGCTGGTTTCTCGCATCGACTCAGTGGTGAGCTTGGCATAGCGCTGTATCGAGATTATTGACTTATGCGCTAATTGCTCTTGCACTAAGCGTAGGCTAACACCTTCACTGACGAGGTTGCTCGCAACTGAATGCCTTAAGGTATGCAAACATACACCTTCTGGATTTATCTGCGCTCGAACTAGCAACTTATTAAATGTCTTACGGGCACTTTTTAGCGGCTTACCTCTAGCTCGGCTCGCGAACAGATAAGGGTTATCTGGCTTTAACGGGATACGTCCAATAAACCCGAGCATTAAATCAGTTAATTGCACGGTGCGTGGCCTACCGTTCTTGGTTTCAGGGATTAGGATGATGCGTTTGTTAACATCAACATCCTTAATCTTGATATGTGTGACTTCACTACAACGAAGCCCTGTTAATGCCAGCATTGCTATGTAACCTGCAATGGTTTTGTTGGAGTATTCGCGGCAAACATTAAGTAAACGTTTAATCTCATACTTATTAAGAAAACGAGTACGGGCATTGTTTAATTTAAACAGCTTAACTGACGCACAAACATCTTCATCAACCACATCCAAGGCTAGGGCGTACTTAGTCATGGTTTTCAATGTCATCAATGCTTGATTACAACTTGCTGGAGCATAACAATTTCCGTATTTATTCTTGGTGTCAGACAAGCGTAAGTGAAGTTGTTGGACATCAATAGTGCGTAAATCTCGGTACACGATATGACCAAGCCAAGGCTTAATCATCACGTCATAACGGTATAGGTCGCTGCGCCATGACTTTTTACGCTTTCGTATTGCTGGGAAGTAATGCTCAGTGAAAAAGGTATCAATGGTTAATTTGATATGGCTATCACGCGCCACTTTAGGGTTAACATCATTAAGCAAGCTTAAGCGATGCTCTTGTGCTAGTTTCCGTGCGGTCGCGACATTGATATCACCAAAACGCCCAAGGCTAATGGACTGCTTACGGCGATGGTAGGTATAACGAAATAAAAAGCGCTTATTTCCTGTTTTACCTATTAGGCATTTTAAGCCTTGTACTTCGGTATCACTGACTTCTAATTCTGTAGATTTTGAATCGCGTGGATTGGCGGGCAGTGCCTTGATGGATTTATCGGTGAACTTAAAACGTTTTAACATGATCAATTCCCTAGTGAAGTTCTAAGGAATTGATATACGCTTATTTTTTAATTAGTTACCCACTTAACTTTTTAGTGAAATTTAACTAGAGCGTGTTGATCTTTGCTGTACATATCCTAATCAACCCACATCGGTAACCACATAAGTGCAAAAGCCAGTGCCACCACACTGTGGTAGTTTCTGGCTAATTTATCGTATCGAGTGGCTACGGCTCGATACTTC
>JAKVCY010000214.1 GCA_022448425.1 Thalassotalea sp.
AACAGACGATGAGGGAAACCTTGTATGGTGGCTAAATCTGAAATGCGATCCAGATGAAGCCCAAGCACTGCGTGATATTTTCCCGTCGGTGATCCCGGGTTATCACATGAACAAACGTTTATGGAATACGGTTATTTTAGACGGCACCGTACCACAAGGAGAGATTGAACGAATGATTGATAATTCGTTTGATTTAGTGGTTGCGAATATGCCAGAAAAAGACAGAAAAGCGATTGAGCTTCATCTGTAAAATTGCGCACTGATCACGCTCTGTGATCAGTGCAACTTAAATGAAAATGATGATCGGTATACAAAACACCGCCAATAGCATACGCATCTAGCTGCTTATCGACTAACTGAAAACCACATTTCTCAAGTACTTTTTCTGAACCGATATTACCCTCGGTGACAACCGCTTTAAATTCACGTACAGCATGCTCTGATTTGGCATAATCAAGCACTGCTTGCAAAGACTCTGTGGCATAGCCACGACCATGAAAATTAGGCAGCAACAAATAACCGACTTCTTGACTATCTGGCACTGTTGATGAAGTAAACCCAGTTACCCCCACCTCTTTACCCGTACTGGTTTCAACAATAACTAAACAAAGTGGTGAATTCGAACTTGGCTGCCAAGGCTTTAAGCGTTCATTAAACTTAGCTCGCAGCTGCGCCTCTGAGGGCTTATCGAAGCATTTAGCTATAACTTCGGCATCATTATGCAAAGTATAAAACAATGGCCAGTCATCGGCATTTAACAGCCTTAATGTTAATCGCGCAGTGGTGAGAGTCATGGTGATTAATCGCTTTGTAAATAAACCTAGTTATAACAAACCAACTTGGTGAGTTAAATACCACTTATGGCCAATACTGCAGCTTATGCAGCTACCAAATATAAATCACTTTTCCTATCACGTTATCTTTAGGAACAAAGCCCCAGAAGCGGCTATCTGAGCTATTATCTCTAGAGTCACCTAAAACGAAGTAATGATTTTTAGGGATGATCCATTCCGCCTTTTCGCTGCCAACTTGGTTGAAATAATGACTTACCTGTTCATGGTGATTCTCATTTAGTAAAATTTGATAACGTTTACCATCATTTACCTCTTGCAGAACTTTAAGCCCACCTTCAGTTTGAGAAACGAGAGATTGCTCTAAAGGGATGAAGTCTGCGCAGATGTCGGCTCTCTCATTACATGCTTTTTTAATATAAACCGTTTTATTTTGATAAACTATCCTATCGCCACCCACCCCTATTACACGTTTCAACCAAGTATAATCAGGGTTTTGCGGATACTGAAAAGCAACAACATCACCTCGACTTACTTTAGCTGACATGGGTGATCTTGAAATTTGATAGCCTAAGTACCGATAATTACCAAAACCTATTTTACTAATTAGAACTTGGCTCCCTTTATCTAACTGCGGTGCCATAGATGAAGCTGGTAAAGTGAAAGGCTCAAATGAAAAAATTCTCATTAAAATAAGAGCAACAGAGACGGCAAGATAAATTAAAGTGACAGCCCACCAATTTGCGAACCAAGGCCGCTTCTTATCTGCGTTATAGTGTTTAGTTATCCAAAAAGCATGGAGTGGACATATAATTATAAACACACTTGTGAGATAAATGCCTTGATACCAATCAGCCTCTCCTGCACTAGCTTGGATTTTAATGTCAAGCAAGTAACATAGGATCGTTAAGGCAAGGTAAGTGATAAACAACCTGAATTTGTTAACGTACAAAAATACAAATGGTTGTAACAACACACCAAGAATAATTGCGATAAAGCCTTTAGGCTTCCATGAAGTAGACACTCTGACATCCTTGTTTATATTAAGTCATTGAACAATTGGCTAATGTTAAATATAAAATCACAGTAACGCCATAAAATACCTTACATTTCTTTAAAGTAAAAAGCCCCGCTCAATGAGCAGGGCTTTTAAAATTAACTAATTTAAAGAATTAGCTTTTAGTCGTTTCTTTATCAGCTTCTTCTGACGCTTGCTCGTCTTCAACCACCTCTTTGGTTACTTCAACCGGATCGACAGGAGCAGCTTCAACTACTTCAGGCTCTTCGCTTTCTGCTTGGTAAAAACGACCACCCTTTTCAGCCATTGCTTTTAACGTATCGCAAGGTGTGAAAATTGGGTTGTAGTTAGCAAAAGTC
>JAKVCY010000215.1 GCA_022448425.1 Thalassotalea sp.
CTGTTTATTGAGGAAGAGATTCTTTATCAAAACTCTGTTTAACGAATGAGGCATTGCTCAAGCGCAAATCATCAGGGCGATAGCAAACGCTGTTACGGCAGCAAGCTAATTAAACGCCGAATGTAGAGCTGCTGTCAGATCTTCTTGTTGTCAGAAACTGCTTATGCTTGACAAAGGGGAGTCCATGTAGCCCTCGATAATGGGCAAAATTTAGTTGGCTAAAATTGTTGAGGAACGAAACACAGCCAACTGTATTTTGTCCTTGTTTAACAGCTTGTTAGCTACTCTTTTCTTTTATCCATTGTTTTACAGGAGCCACCCATTCAGAAATTGGTCTATAAAAAGCACCATGTTCTTTACCTGTAGAAATAGAAATTTCATCAAATGAGGTTAATTGAGGGCTTCTATTTTTGAGTTTTTCACATGTACTGGCGCCATCAGTCGTTTCATAAACGGATAAAAAAGCACCATTCATTTTAATATCTGAATATTTATTTGAAACGATACGCCCACAACCAGCTAAAAGTACTGTATTAACAGGAGTTTTTTCCAAATAATGGGAGGTTAAACCAGTAATAAACGCTCCGCGAGAGAATCCCATGATAGTTATGTGGCTAGCAGCGACACCATTTTTTATTAACTCCCTAACGTCATTAGCTAACGATTTGGCATGAACAAAAGGGTCTGTTCCTTTTGGGCGATGATAAGCAATCAAATTATATTCACTATCTGCTAACGATTCTTTTATTGCTGGGAACTCATAAACTCCCCACCTTTCATTTTTAGGTGTAGGGTTTGTACCTTCAACAATAAAACCATGTGAATAAAACACATATTTCTCATCCGCATCAACCTTCTCAGGAAATTTATCGTAAACCTCTCCGGCAAAAGATAATGATGAAACAAAAATAATTATTAATACTGAAAATTTGATAATGACTCTCCTGAGTAGCTAACAGCTTATTAGGCGGCAAAAAGCCTTGTTTAAACAGAGCTTTTTGCCTCCTTTCTACAATTTAATTACGAGTATTATGCACTAAGCTTTTATTTTTTCTATTAAAAGTTTAAAAAGCCATAACTAACACTTGGGAAAGAAGGCAAAAGCCTCCCTTTCTCCATGTCATAGGAAAATACTAGTAACTGTATATACGAACAGTGCAAATAAAAATTTTTTTATGTATGTGCATTTCATTAATTAAATCGTATTTGTGCAAACCGTGTATTGACCAGTCACGCATATTACGAAAGAATATATGTTATAACCTTTAGCAATTTTATATATGTAGTTTCAATGTCAGTCGTAATCTCTCCATTCTTCCACAAAGCATCGTTTACGCTTAGCTATGTTGTTCATTGCCAAGAAACGTTGGAATGCGCCATTATTGATCCAGCGTTAGATTTCGATATGTACGCGGGCAAACTCGACAACACATTCGCTGAGCAGCTTATCGATTTCGTTGAAGCACATAGCCTAAAAGTGAAATGGATCATGGAGACCCACGCCCATGCAGATCATGTTACGGCAGCGACTTATCTGAAAAACAAGTTAGGCGGAAAAACGGCTTGCGGTTCGCAAGTTACCTCTGTTCAACGCACTTTCAAAACCTTGTTTAATCTTCCTGAGTTTGTTGATGACGGCAGCCAGTTTGATGTGTTAGTCAATGAAAATGACGAACTTGTACTTGGAAATTCAAGTTTCAAGGTGCTGGAAACACCAGGACATACGCCAGATAGCGTGACTTATGTAATTAACGACAAAGCGTTTATAGGTGATACGTTATTTATGCCAGACTCTGGCACTGCTCGCTGTGACTTTCCAGACGGTTCAGCAGCAGAGCTATACACTTCTATTCAAAAGATCTATGCACTTGGCGATGATACAACGCTATATATGTGCCACGACTACCAGCCAAATCAACGAGATTTAGCCTATTGCTGCACAGTAGCAGAGCAAAAGTGTAACAACACTCATGTTTTTTCAGGTATTACAGCAGAAGATTACGCTAAAATTCGAGAAAATAGGGATAATTCACTCAAGGTACCTAGGCTTATCTACCCTGCACTGCAATTAAATATTCGCGCTGGCCAATTGCCGCCACCTGAAGCATCAGGACAATATTTCCTAAAAACACCGTTAACCGGTGTCGAGCATTTAGCACTAAAGAATTAACTAGCGAGTTATTCGCTGTGTCGTTATATCGCTAGTTATTTTTATTGGTTAACTTTTCAGTTTTATTTTTCAGTTTTACTTTTAAGGTAAGGGCTCTGGGAATTCTTGCAGATTGATTTTCAAGCGTTTGCTAAACAAACAAATAATTCCGCATAACACAGCACCGATAGCTTGAATCAACATGCCTGAGAAGGCTGTTAGTTGGAACACGCTATAACCAATGCCAACTATGGCTGCATCAATAGCTAGCGCGACTAAAATAATGGTTAACGTGTGCGGCCAACACTTTTTCACCCAAGGGGCAGCTTCTGGACGCCTCAGTGTCATCATAAGTAGAACAAAAAGTCCTAAACAGCCCGACACCAAATTAAGATAAAATAAGGTTGGATCCGGGTAAATAGTTTGGATGATACCGGTCGTGTTTTGAAAGTTGGTTACCGACATTAACCAAACAACATAGCCTCTTAATAAAAACACTAAAGCTAGGTAAAACGTTTTAGACAACCTCACACAGTCGAACTTATCAAAGTCGTTAACGCTGTAATTTTTAAATTGCTCTGCCATGCACTAAATACTCTACTCAGCTCAGAAGGCTATTGCTGGCCCGCTTTTACAACGTTAGCTGCATTTTCTTTTTGACGTCTTTCTTGCCACAACAGTTCTTGGCCAGCCGTAATTGCTCGAACAGACTTAGACTTAAACTCGCGAATATACAGTGTGTACACAACCACAAGCGTCGCTAACATGAACAGCACAGGATGGAATAACCAGCAAAGTACCGCTAAAGAGAAGTAATAAGCGCGTAAACCGTAGTTATACGCATGCGCAGCTTGGTCTTGCACGACTGCCATTTGGCGTGCGTACTTTTTAAGATTGTCGTTTGTACCCTCTAGGTCAATTGGCGCAGCACCTATCATTACATTAAGGAAGCCGTATTGACGCATAGACCAAGTAAAATGGAAAAATGCTAGCACGAATATAAAAGATAGCGCAGCAAGTTTAAGTTGAATCGCCAAATGCGTAGCGTCTATCGCAAACGGTAGTGACGCTATGACCACCTCAAGCTTTTCAATTTGAGCGAAAAGCGTCAACGTACCCGCAATAATCAGCATTGATGTAGAAGCGAAAAACGCGATGTTGCGTTCTAAGTTTGCCAATAAAGATGCCTCTGAAACGCGAATATCGTGCGTCATTAACTCATACATCCAGTGAATTCGGTGTTGGTGAAGCACGCGGGCAAGACAATTGGTGGTTTTCGCTTTGCGTTTAGCGAACATGGTGTAACCAATCCAACAAATTAAGAAAAGGATTATGGCGGCAATATCAATCCAATTAAACGGCATAAAACAGGCAATTCAAGTAACACGAAGATAATGTCGCATAGAGTAAGCTATATTGTTGTTGTGTGACAATGGTTAAGCAGAAATAAACATGCCTTTAAACGGAATTTTCAATACTCGACGAACATGCTTAATATATTTATCAGAATGGGTTGATTTAAGCGCGAATTTCGCCACCTGTTTACCCTTCAAATTCACAACAAAAAGCTACACTAATTACCAAGAAAAAGTTTTCATCTCAGCAGATTGGCGATTTATCGATTTCACTTTGACACGTCGCTTTTTTACTAGCAGCATGCAGCAATACAAAAATTATTAACTCAATAACAAGAACTAACCTTTCGTGAAATTTCGTCATTTATTTTCCCAATACGCACCCATAGTGAGTGCGGGTATGCTTTCACTGTTTTCTACTTCATCTTTTTCGGCAGGTAACCCAAGTGACAATACGGCTATTGATATACCTAACATCAATAGTGAAGTTGTTATTGATGGCTACTTGGACGACGCAGCGTGGGCAAACGCTAAAAAAGTGTATATCAACAACATAACGCGTCCTTACGACAATATTCCAAGCCCAGTGCATACAGAAGCACTGTTGATGGAAGATGGCGCAAATTTCTATCTAGCTTTTATCGCTAATGACCCTGAGCCCGAAAAAATTAGAGCTTTTTATAAAGACAGAGACAGAAGTTGGGGCGATGACATTGTCGGCATTAAAATCGATACCTATAACGATCAACGTAAAGCTTACCGATTCCTAGTTAACGCCCTAGGCGCCCAAATCGATGGCATTGAAAACGAAGTTACCCAACGTGAAAGCGACGCTTGGGACGGTATTTGGTCAAGCCAAGGTCGTATTACGGAGAATGGCTACATTGTTGAAATGGCGCTACCACTGCGCATGCTTAATTTCGACGAAGAACTGTGCCAGCAAGATTGGGGCATCGAGTTAGTTCGCTTCTACCCACGTAAAGAGAACTTGCGACTTTCTAATACAACGTTAGATCGCGGTAACAGCTGTGAACTCTGTCAACTGGTTAAAGCCAGTGGATTTTCTGGTGCTAAACAAGGTAATAACCTAACTATTACCCCGTCGTTAGTAGCAGGTAAAGTGAAAGAGTTAGAAGATGGTGTGTGGCTCGATGATGAAAACACTGAACCAAGCCTTGACGTTCGTTGGGGCATTACCCCAGACATCTTACTTAATGCGACTATTAACCCTGACTTCTCCACAGTTGATTCAGACCAAGCACAACTGAGCATTAACAATAATTTCGCGCTATTTAACCAAGAGAAACGTGCTTTCTTTCTAGATAACGCTGACTTTTTCGAATCAAACTACAACTTGGTATACACAAGAAACATCAACGCACCAAACGTCGGTGCAAAAGTAACAGCAAGACAAGGCGACCATTCAATTGGTTTATTTGTTACCGATGATGATTCTACCAACTTCTTGCTACCTGGTAACTTGTCGTCGAGCATCGCTGAAGTTGACGAAAAGTCAGAAGCAGCTGCATTTAGATACCGTAACAACTATAGCGACAATTTAACCATTGGTTGGATAAGCACATTACGCCAAAGCGAAGACTATCAAAACATGGTGCACGGTATTGATGCACGCTACCGCATGAATCAATACGACGTTGTGAAGTTTCAACAGCTTTATTCAGAAACAGAATATCCTGACGATTTGTTCGAACAATTTTGCGACGAAGACGATCCTAGTGACTGCTTAAAACGGAACCTTCAGCCATGCCAAATTGGCGACTGTAACGTTAACGAACAAGTGCTGCGTTCGCAAATGGATGGCCCTTTTAGTGGTAACGCGTTCCGTTTTGGCTACTACCATAACGATAGCGACTGGTACTACCGTGTAACTTACGACCGCCAAAGCGCTGGTTTCCGTGGTGATCTCGGTTTTATTTCTCGCGTTGATTACGACAAGTTCTCTTTCGGTGGTGATAGAAAGTGGTATGCCGAACCTGGCAAATGGTGGACGCGCATGAAGGTCTACTCAGACTGGGATATTAGTCATAACGACAATGGTGAACTACTCGAAAAAGAGTTCGACATTAATTTTCAGATTAACGCGATACACGACACCTTTTTCAACGTTTGGTACAGCAACCGTCAGCGCCCAGGTAATCGTTTTGACGATACTAGTTTAGCCATCGACGGAAACACGCAACTATTTAGCGAAAACGAATACGGTTTATACGCCGAAGTAAAACCAATATCAGGCTTATATCTAAGCACACGTTTTGCTTGGGGTGACGCTATAGATTTCGTTAACAACCGTTTGGGTTACAAAAAAGAGTTTAGACCGGTCATTAACTGGAACGTAAACAAGCATTTAGAAATTAAGTTACGTCACACGTTTAAGTCACTTTATGCCGACAGTGACGATGTTTTTGCAGCGCGTTTAACAGACTTACGCGCTACCTATCAGTTTGATGTATTGAGCTTTTTACGCTTGAGTGTTATTTACAATAATACCTCTCGCAATCCATTTAACGCACCATTGGTTGATCCTGACGACATCACTTCTGAATATCAGGATTTATCGATGCAACTGCTTTACGCATACAAAATTAATCCTCAAACCGTGTTTTACTTAGGTTACTCTGAGCATAGCGATGACGCGGAAGTAATGGGCCAACGGGAAAAAGACTTACGTAGCGTATTCATGAAGTTTAGCTACGCATGGCTCAAATAAGCTTGCTAATCGAATTAAATAAGTTAAATCAGCTAAAGACCTAGGGTATTTAACAGCATATAAAGGATAGGTGCCAAACGCCCTATCCTTTTCTTTTAACTAAACGCTAATACACATCTTAATTTTTAAGGATTTTTGGTGGTTTAGTCACCTTTTTCAAACGTAACCACTGTCTTACCACTAAGCCAACGACAAGTACTCTGTAAATAACCTACTCAAATTTACAAGAAGTCTCTTAAACAGTTATTTTTTAAGCGTTTGGCGATTGTTTAACACGCCATATTTTGTAACAATGTGACTACATAAGCAGTACAAAAAATAAAAATAATTCAAGGATGTCAATGAAATACACCAGATTACGTAACGGAATACTGGCTATTCTGCTTGTTTCAAACGGCATTAACGCTGAAAACATATTTGAGCAGCAAGCTAAACAAAGCATTATGATTCCATTTGACGATCAAACCATTGTCGTTGATGGCAACTTAGACGAAGCGTTATGGCAAAATGCGAGAGTTATTGAACTCGATACCATTACTAGCCCGTTTGAAAATACACCGAGTTCTATTAAAACTGAAGCCCGTATTATCGATAACGGTGAGTTCTTATTACTTGCGTTTAAAGCATACGATCCTGATCCAACAAAAATCGTGGCATCTTTGGGTGAGCGCGATACTAAATGGTACGACGATAGCGTAGGTATTAAACTGGACCCTCTGAATAATCGTCGAGTTAGCTACAGCTTTTTTGTAAATGCGTATGGCGTTCAAAATGACGAGACCTTCAACGAAGTAACGGGTGAAGCTAACGATTTGTGGGACGGTATTTGGCATTCATTCGGTAAGATTACTGACGACGGATACCAAGTTGAAATAGCTATTCCCTACAGTATTCTCAATTTCGACCAAGGCGTCGAACAGAAATCTTGGCCATTTGAGTTAGTGAGAATTTATCCGCGCGAGCAGATTACGCGCATCTCTAATATTTCAATTGATAGAAACAACTCTTGTTACTTATGTCAGTACCCAATGGCAGCAGGTTTTGAACAAGCCAGAATTGGTAAAAGCCTGCAATTGACGCCGTCTTTAGTTGGCATATACGACCAGAAACGTGATGTGTATGACAATGATTCTGATTGGGATAGTGACTTGGACGTTGAACCAAGTTTGGATCTTAAGTGGAACATCAGCCCGAATACCGTGTTAAATGCGACAGTTAATCCAGACTTCTCGACGGTAGAGACAGATTCAGCGCAGCTAAGCGTAAATACTAAGTTTTCTTTATTCTACGATGAAAAGCGTAGCTTCTTCTTAGAGAACAACAGCTACTTCGATAGCCCTGTTAACCTTGTTTACACACGAAACATCGCAGATCCTGATTACGGATTGAAGCTTACCGGTGCAGAAGGCAAACACAGCTATGGCATGTTCGTTAGTCACGATACAGAAACTAATTTTATTCAATCTGGCAACTTAAGCGCGACAATTGGTTCCGTTGATAGTGAGAGTCATTCGGGCGCGGTACGTTACTTGTATGATCTAAGTAGCGATACAACACTAGGGGTTATTTCAACATTCCGTGAAGCAGATGATTACCACAACTACGTGGTGGGTGTTGATGCACGCCATAAGTTTACAGAATCAGACGCAGTTACCGTGCAGTTCTTAAGCAGTGATTCTGAATATCCAACATTAGGTGCGGCTGATGGCGAAGGTGATAACAGCATCGATGACATTGGTTACCATGTTGAATACAAACACAGTTCTGAATTTTGGAGTGTTACGGCGCGCCGCCAAGCATTTGCCGAAGATTTTCGTGCTGATTTAGGTTTTGTTAATCGCACCGCCTACATTAAAGACACGTTAGCACTAAGAAGAAACTTCTATCCGACGGGTGATGATGTACTATTCCCGCAGGTTTATCTTAACGGTATCTTTGAGACGCAGCACAATTACGATGGTGAATTTATTAGTAGACAAGCAACTGCGTTTGTTTCAGCAAATGGTCCTATGCTGTCGTACTTAGAGTTTAATTTAATTGATGCTGATAAAGTTGGTTTGAGAATTGATCCAAGTAACACTGCGATTGATGGCAATACCGAGCGCTTCAATGAGCAACAAATCGTCTTCTACGGTGAGTTTAGACCAAGTAATATCACTTACTTAAGCCTACAAGGTAAGATTGGCGACCAAATCGATTACGACAACAATCGACTGGGCGACACAATCGAAACAACGGCTAATTTCACTTGGAACCCAACACCGCACGCTGAGTTAGATTTGTATCACACCTACAGTAAGCTAGATGCTGACGGTGACAACGTTTTTATCGCTAACCTTACTGATGTGCGACTTCGTTACTACTTCAATGTGCATAGCGCGATTAAATTGAGTGTTGTTTATCAAGATATTGACTACAACAAAAACAACAACCCATTAAGCTTCTTCTCAGAAAAAGATAATAATTTGTCGACCAAGTTAGTTTATTCGTACAAGTTAAACCCACAAACCGTGTTTTTCCTAGGTTACTCTGATAGTAGTTTGCAAGATGACTACATTGGTAGCTTAAAACAAAGTCAGCGTACTATATTTACTAAAATAAGTTATGCATGGCGTTAAGCGAAATTACGGTCAAAAATAGTAAAAAAAGCCGCTAGTTAGCGGCTTTCTTTTACAAATTTCTAGCTACAAATTATTTAAATATCACGTCTTTGTTACTACGTGTATAAACACGATTTTCAGGTTTGGTCCAAGTCCCCTGCTTCAAGTAACTTGTTGCCACTTCCATACTGTCGCCATTTAGCGTGCTTGTTGATTTAACTTTAGTAATGCCATCTTTGTTACCAGTTACATCTTCAATAAGCGACAAAGCTGTTATCTGAAATCATTTCCATGTAACCCTGCGTGTAAAAACCTGCAGTCGCGAAGTAATAAAACACAATGCTGTTCTTTGATTTATCGAAGAAGATTAATGACTCGCCACCATACATGCCGTCATTAATTGAATGGACTGTTCTTACGGTCGTGCCGTTTAGTGCTCGTTCCCACTTTGACACGTCAAGTACCGGAGCTTGACCTTCTTGAACAGCGAAATTGGCTTGCCACGCCCCGAGGTAAGGTTCTAATACTTTCAACTCCTTGACTAAGCCTGCTGCCTCTTTTGTAGCGGTTTCGCTGGTACTTTTCGATTGCCCATTTGCGAAAGCAACGTTTGTCGCCATAGACAATGTTGACACCGCCCCCACTAACGCTGCATTAAAAATATTGCTAAAGGTTTACGCATTTTGTTTTTCATTGTTTTTATCCTCTTTTGCAGCTAAACTATCATGTTTTGGGTAGATTTAAGAGCTACTCTTTGTTCACCACAATAGTTAACGAAATCTTATCGTGAATAGCTTGTCGATTAGCATCCCAGAATATTTGAGCAAAGCCCACTAAGCCCGTAGCGATACCCGCACCGTAACCACCGTAACGGCCAAAACTATCCCAAAGTGAAAGGTCGGTACCATCAAGTTGCACAACTCTGATACCCATCAGCTTTTTACCTGGTGTTTGACCACGCCATAGTGACGTTAATACCGTGAAGTAGAAAGCCGCCCAACCAAAACCAAGACCTAGGTCATCAATGAATATTCCTTGAAGAAGCTGCAGAAGCGAGTACGCTGGCTTGCTGTCTTTCTCTCTATTCACCTCTTCCGTTTGGCTGTTATTTTGAGCTTCTTCAACAATCGTTTGTACTTTCTTATCAATATCTTCGGCGGTAGGCACTGAGCTAACGACATCGATATCGTTCGTTACGTCTGATTTGTTGCTTTGAGTTTTATCAGCAATTTCCAAAATATCGTAGCTGTATGCACTTAGCGCTGCCATATCTTCAGCTGATAAGTTTGTTTCATTTACTATTTCTTCTACAAAGACACGTTTTTGCTGATCGGACATCGATGTTTCATTAAGCAAGATTAACGAAGGCTCTATGCCATCTTGCCAACAAGTTAACTCAACACATTTTTGAGATGATATTTCTTTAACTGCATGACCAATTGCTACCGTAAATGCTGCAATCTCTACAGCGCTGGTTGGGTTGTAACCATCAGCGCTTTCTTTTTGAGTTGTAGGAGTACCATTGGTTTTATCTTCAACCCACGAGAACATAGCAGGTAATGTTATGGTTAATGCGATGAACAAACAGAAAGCACCTGTTAAACGCAGCGCTTTTCTCCTTCTCCTACCTGTTGTTTTACCTGTCTCCTGTGCACGTTTATCGCTTCCAAGTTTATATGCAGTAATAGAAAGCACTATGGCTAGCAATTCGCCGGGCGCGCTACTTAGCATGCTGATCAACAGTAAATCGATAAGAATCGCGATACCGCGTTTACTTGGTTGTGCCAGCGGTGTGCCGTATAGCGTTTTATCTATAGCAAAAGCAAACGGTGTGAGAATTTCACGCGTTTCTTTGTCAGATAACGTGTGCGTATCTGTATTGATTTCAGTAGTTGACGTATCGACTTTGGGTTCGTCGCTTACCTCAACTACTTCATTCTTATTATTTTTTTCTGTAGGACTTAACTGTGTCGTCATAAAACGTCCCTGTTTCCTTATTCTTATAAGTGCTTTCTTTAATAGCATTAACAGTCGGTTTAAACATGCGACTAAAGTAAGGCTTTAATACCATCGGTAAGACCGTTTAACGTTAGAGGGTACATCTTTTTCTCCATCAACTGATGAATAATTTGAATTGATGGATAATAACGCCACGCTTGTTCCGGTTGCGGGTTCAGCCAAACTACCTTATCGAAATGGTCGGTAACTCGCTCTAACCAGACACTGCCGGGCTCTTGGTTCCAATGTTCAACGCTACCACCTGGGTAAGTAATCTCATACGGGCCCATTGTTGCATCGCCGACGAAAATCACTTTGTAATCGCGACTAAACTTATGCAGCACATCCATTACGTCCATGCCTTCATTGTAACGACGCTCATTGTCTTTCCAGACTTGCTCGTACAAACAATTGTGAAAGTAAAAAAATTCTAAGTGCTTAAATTCAGTATGTACCGCAGAAAATAGCTGCTCACAAACGCGTATATGATCGTCCATTGATCCGCCAACATCGAAAAACATGAGCACTTTAACAGCGTTATGGCGCTCAGGCTGCATTTTAATATCTAGGTAACCAGCATTTTTCGCAGTAGCAGATATAGTGTCGGCTAAAGCCAACTCATCTGTTGCGCCACTCCGAGCAAATTGACGTAATTTACGCAATGCCACTTTAATATTACGGGTACCAATTTCTACTTCGCTATCAAGATTCCGATATTGACGTTTATCCCACACTTTTACTGCTTTGCGATGACGAGATTCTTTTTGACCAATACGAACCCCTTCAGGGTTATAACCGTAGGCGCCAAAAGGCGACGTACCGCCAGTACCAATCCATTTATTTCCACCTTGGTGACGCTTTTCTTGTTCAGCTAAACGTTCTGCGAGTGTTTCCATGAGTTTGTCAAAACCACCCATCGCTTCAATCGCTTCTTTTTCTTCGTCAGTAAGTGTTTTTTCTAGCTGTTTGCGAAGCCATTCATCAGGAATACCCGACAAGTCGATATCAAGCGATTCAACACCCTTAAAGTAATCAGCAAACGCCCTATCAAATCGATCGAAGTAACTTTCATCTTTGACTAATATGGCACGACTTAACGTGTAAAAGTCATCAATATTGGCGTACACCACGTTTTGTTCGAGCGCTCGAATAAGATCGAGCAGCTCCCTAATTGTGCACGGAACCCGATATTCTCTAACTTTATTAAAAAAGCCTATGAGCATGATTAACGACCTGAACGATTCATAAAGGCGAGCTTCTCGAATAAGTGCACATCTTGTTCATTTTTTAGCAGCGCACCGTGTAATGGCGGAATCGCTTTAGATTGCTGTGCTTCTCTTAAAACTTCAGGCGTAATATCTTCTGCTAACAAAAGTTTTAGCCAATCAATGAGCTCAGAGGTTGATGGTTTCTTTTTAAGACCCGGAATTTCACGTAAATCGAAGAACGTAGCTAATGCTTGGTCTAGCAATTTCTTTTTGATGTCAGGGAAATGTACATCAACAATGGCTTGCATCTCTTCGGCATCAGGGAAGTTAATGTAGTGGAAGAAACAACGACGTAAGAACGCATCTGGCAGTTCTTTTTCGTTATTCGAGGTAATAATCACGATTGGGCGTTGCTTTGCAACTATGCGTTCTTGTGTTTCATACACAAAGAATTCCATTTTATCGAGTTCAAGTAGTAAGTCGTTTGGAAACTCAATGTCTGCTTTATCAATTTCATCAATTAACAAAATTGGGCGTTTACTGTTATCAAATGCCTGCCAAAGTTTACCTTTAACAATGTAATTACTAATGTCTTTAACTTTCTCATCACCCAATTGGCTATCGCGTAGGCGAGATACTGCATCGTATTCGTAAAGACCTTGTTGCGCTTTTGTGGTCGACTTAATGTGCCACGGAATAAGCTCTGTATCTAAGCTCGCTGCAAGCTGTTCTGCTAGCATAGTCTTACCCGTACCAGGTTCACCTTTAATAAGTAATGGGCGTTCCAATGCAATAGCAGCGTTAACAGCTAATTGAAGTTCTTTTGATGCGATATATTCTGAGGTGCCTTTAAACTGAGCCATGTTAATTCCGAATTATTTACTGTTTTAATTATTAGAGCGGTTCGTTATTCCATTTTCGCATATAAGATATAACGAAAATTCACTTCTGTTTTGAGCATAAAGCGCTAATCTTAATACGTTATATCAACAATTCCATAATGTTAAGCGTAAAATTCAACAGGATCCGATGATGACAAACGTATTTACAGATAATTCTACCAGTATTGGCCGTACGCCACTGGTCAAACTTAACCGTGTAACTGGCGGTAATGTTTACGCAAAAATTGAAGCAAGAAACCCTAGCTTTAGCGTTAAATGTCGTATTGGTGCAAACATGGTCTGGGATGCCGAAGAAAAAGGTCTTCTAGGCGAAGGTAAAGAAATCATTGAGCCAACTAGTGGCAACACAGGTATTGCATTAGCATTCGTAGCTGCAGCACGCGGTTACGCAATCACATTAACAATGCCTAACACCATGAGTTTAGAGCGTCGTAAACTTTTAGCTGCACTTGGTGCAAAGCTTGAGCTTACTGAAGGCGCAAAAGGTATGAAAGGTGCGATTGAGAAAGCACAAGAAATTCGTGATTCAGCACCAGAAAAGTACGTGCTTTTAGGTCAATTTGATAACCCAGCAAACCCTAAAATCCACGAAGAGACAACAGGTCCAGAAATTTGGGCTGACATGGAAGGCAATATCGATGCATTCGTTGCAGGTGTTGGTACTGGTGGTACTATCACAGGTGTTAGCCGTTACATTAAGCTTAAAGAAGGCAAAGACATTACGTCTATCGCTGTAGAGCCAGTTGACTCGCCAGTAATTACACAAGCGAAAGCTGGTGAAGAATTAACACCTGGTCCTCACAAAATTCAAGGCATCGGTGCTGGTTTCATTCCAGGTAACTTAGATCTTGAACTTGTTGACGAAGTGGCACAAGTGTCTAACGACGAAGCGATGGAAATGGCTCATCGCCTAATGAAGGAGGAAGGTATCTTAGCGGGTATTTCTTCTGGTGCAGCTGTTGTAGCGGCAAAACGTTTCGCTGAAAAGCCAGAAAACGCTGATAAGAACGTGGTAGTAATTCTTCCAAGTTCAGCTGAGCGCTACTTATCTAGCCCATTGTTCAGCGAGAGCTTCTCTGACAAAGAGTTAGTGCAGTAAGCATTTGACACAAAACATTTCTTAAAAGGCGCTTATGGCGCCTTTTTTATTGCCTGAAATATGATTACAATGAAGGCATACAATATGATAGACAAAAGATCTGCTAATACAAGAAATCGTATGAAATACTTAACAGGAATGTTTGCCCTACTCACCCTCTTTTTGACTGGCTGTACAGGCGAAGACGATATCGCCGACATCCCTAACCCTGAACTTGTTGCCGTTGCATTCTTCGATGCCCTCTACAACCAAAAAGACGTTAAAAAAGCTGCTTCGGTATGTTCTCCAAAACTATCTCGCATACTATTGCACTACAAATTGCCAACGGCTGTAGGTCGTCACCTTTTCAACATGCAATATGACCAAGTTGAAATCAAACCAGATGACAGTGGTGTAAAAGTACGTGAGCAATTTAAAGAAAAAGCTGACGTTATTCTTTATTTTGATGGCACCTATCAAGGCGACCGCATCAAAGATGTTAAACGTTTAAGCCTTGTTCAAGTTGATGGTCGTTGGGTGATTAACAAGATTCTAAAAGATCCTTTCTAAACCCCCAAGGTCAGTATTAAGGCTGAAAGCAATATTAAGGCTTGAAGCAAAGTATCACACACAAAATTCGACAAATAAAAAAGCGGCTTAGGCCGCTTTTTTATTTAAGTTTAGTTTTCGCTTTAGATTAGCCAGTCAATTTACTTGGCCAATACTTTACCTTCTCTTCGAGGGTCAGCGCCGCCAATTAGCTTATCACCGCGAACTTCAATTGCTTGCACACCACTATTTAAATCGCGAATCATAACTTTATGACCTTTAGCTTCTAGCGCTGGTTTTAATGCCTCAAGTGCAGTGCCTTTTTCCAACGTAGTTACTTTATTGCGATTGGTAACGCGCGGTAAATTAATTGCTTCTTGTGGTGATAAATTCCAATCAAGCACGCCAACCATTGTTTGTGCCACGTAGTTAATGATACGACTACCACCTGGCGAACCAACAACAAGTTTAAGACTGCCATCTTTGTTAAACACCATCATTGGCGCCATCGAGCTACGAGGACGCTTAAACGCTTCAACTCGGTTTGCTACCGGCTGACCATTTCGTGTAGGTGACAATGCAAAGTCAGTTAATTGGTTATTAAGAATAAAACCATGCACCATTACTGCAGAGCCAAATGCCATTTCGATGCTGCTTGTCATAGATACGGCATTGCCCTCGCCATCAACGATGGAAATGTGGCTAGTTGATGGCAATTCAAAACCGTCATTGTCTGCATACGCTACAGCATCTTTTGACGGAATACCCGCTTGCGCATTACCCATATCTTGATTGGTATTTATCAGCGCTGAACGGCTTGCCATATAATCTTTTGCGATTAATGCTTGGGTGGGTACTTCAACGAAATCACTGTCGGCAACGTACTTGTCACGATCAGCGAATGCTAAACGTGAACTTTGTGTAAATAGATGAACAGCCTCAGCACTATTTGCCGACATTTTGTCTACAGCGAACGGTTCTAGCTGCCCTAGAATTTGTAGCACAGCGATACCACCAGAACTTGGAGGAGCCATACCACATACTGTGTATTGACGGTAATCGCCACAAACAGGCTCACGCCATTTTGCGCTATACCCTTTCATGTCTTCTAACGACAACACACCAGGCGCAATCTTAGAATTGTTAACCGCAGATACAATATCTTCAGCTATTTGCCCTTGGTAGAAAGCCTCAATGCCCTCACTTGCAACGCGTTTATAAACATTCGCTAATGACTTATTAACGAGCTTATCACCCGCTTTAATCGGCGAGCCATTTGGGAAGAAGTAGTTGGCAATGGTGGGTAGTTTACTAATACCTGGATTAAACTGCATGGCTACTAACTTTTCTAATCGAGGCGATACCGTAAACCCTTGCTCTGCTAACGTAATAGCGTCATCAAAAAGGGCTTTCCAAGGTAACTTTCCGTACTTGTCATGTGCTTGCTTAAACGCTTTGAAAATACCTGGTACGCCGACAGAACGTCCACCGACTACCGCCTCTATCCAACGGATTGGTTTGCCTTCTGCGTTTAAAAACAAATCAGCGCTTGCTTTTGCTGGTGCTGTTTCTCGGCCATCGACAGTTAGTAATTTTTTAGCTTCTTGATCCCAGTAAAGCATGAACGCACCGCCACCAATACCTGAAGATTGCGGCTCTACTAAAGTTAAGACGAGTTGAACGGCAATCGCGGCATCAACTGCGCTACCGCCTTTTTCCAATACATTGAATCCGGCTTGAGTCGCGTATGGATTAGCCGAAGCCACCATATACTCGCTACCTTCAACACCTTGTTTTAGGGTACGTCCAGTAGCAGCTTCTGGCTCGCGAGTTTCTCTAACTCTTTTAGCTTTTGCCGCTTCTACCTTCTTAATAGCAGCTGAGGAATTTTCTGAGGAAAAGGCATTAGCATTGGGGCTGTAAACGCCTGACATGCAAGCTAATGCTAAAGCACCTACAAGGCTGCAAACTTTAAAATACGTCATAAAGATTTTTATTGTTGATGATTTTGTCTAAACGATAACTGATATTGATTAAATTTCACAAAGCTTTTTAACAGCGTGTCGTATTTTTCTTGATCTTGCTCTAGAAATTGAAGTGCATAACTAACTGCTTCTAGCGTAGAAAGCGCGTTTTGCTTTCTCGTGGTCCTTATCTCATATTGGCCTTCAAGGTCATTAGGCAAGCTAACTTGCGTTAGAGATTGTAAACACTTGGACAGCTGAAAGGTTTTATAGGATTTTTTCCATGTGCTGTCGATTACAATAAGTGGGCCCAGCTTACTTTGCGCGGTTATATCTCGGTTTTCACCTTTGAACATCGAAGAATCTAGTTGCAATGCACCTTCACTTGGGTACAGCAGACAAGGGCTTGAGCTAGCGTTCGACTTAAGCTGCGTCATATATTGCTGGAATGCATCGTGTTCATCAAAACACTCTCCAACAAAGCGCTTCACATTCGTTAACGACCCTAACAATAAGTTTGCTGTGCCTTTTGGGTGACCCACTTCTTTTGGGTGTTGAAGTAGGATAACTTCAACTTGATTATCTGTTTTTACCATAAAGCCGCAAATACAATGACTTAACGGACGACTACATTGCGGACAATAGGCTCTAGCCATAATTTCTTCTACTCAGTAAACTAGGCGCAGATCTTATCTGCTAAACAAGAATAAAAAAACCAATGGCCAATAAAATCCTCCAACAATTTGCACCTATTCTCATTATCTTTGCCCTTGCACTTACGGCATTGATATTTGACTACAAAGCAGCAACTTTCGATTACAACCGAACAGAAATTCTAAACGGTAAATGGTGGAGAGTAATAACTGGGCATTTTTTCCATACTAATACCGTACACTTTATACTAAATAGCGCAGGGTTAATCCTTCTCGCTAGCCTACATCACAAATTCTATCGTGTAAGCACTGTATTCAGTCTTTTAGTTTTCAGTGCAATATTTATCAGTATTTGCCTAATCTTCACATCCGATCTTATGCGCTACGTAGGACTTTCTGGCGTGCTGCATGCCTTCTTTGCTTGGGGCGCGCTACAAGATATAAAACACAAAGAAAAGACGGGCTACCTTCTTTTTGTAGGTCTTTGGGCGAAGGTTATTTATGAACAGTTGTATGGTGCAAGTGCTGAAGTTTCGGCAATGATCAATGCAACTGTCGCTGTTGACGCACATTTGTGGGGGGCAATAGGTGGCACACTATTTTTTATTTTTGGTCAACGGATTAACTTTAAAACAAAAGCGCCGTAGGTAAAGCTTAAAGTACTTAATTTAAGGAATTTAGCTTAAGTTATTTAGCTTCAAGTAAGTTAGCATCGTTACGCCATCAAAGACAGAATCATTGGGATAATGATTGGGCTGAATATCGCAGTAATAATTGCAGATAGAATCAAAGCCAGTGAAGAAAAAGCGCCATGTTGGTAACTAATCTGTGAAATATTCGACGTACCCAAAGCATGAGACGCGCACCCTATGGCTAGCCCCTGCGCTCGCTTCGATTTAATGCCCAAGAAATTGAGAATTCGGATACCCCAAATCGCACCCACAAGGCCAGCGATAATTATGGCAACCGCGGTAATAGCCGCGATGCCCCGCATTTGTTCTGTAAGCGCCAACGCTATCGGCGTAGTGATAGATTTAAGAGCCAGAGAGACAGCGATATCGTGCTGGTTAAAAATATAAACCGCCATCACAACATTAACCGCAAGCATTAGCGAAATAGAGCTAACCAACACAAGCATCACCTTGTTAAATTGCGCCCTAATCGTTTGAACTTGCTGATACAAGGGAAAGCCCAAGGCAACAATCGCAGGCTCAAGCAAGAAGCTATAGATTTTGCTGTATTGGTAGTAATGCTCAAACGCTATGTTGTTGGCTAGTAACAAGGGGATGACAACCAACATGGTAAGCAACATTGGGTTTAACCAAATTTGCTTAGTAGCACGTTGGAGGTATGCGAATCCCTGATAAATTAACAGAGTGCTTAGGCAGTAAATCAAGAATGTTGTGATTTCAGCAGCTATATCAATTCGGCTAAAATCAAATTCATTCATCTTTAAATTCCCTAAAGAGCTTCTGGAAACTCCAGCCTACGAGAATCATGAGTACGATAGTAGTGACAATAGTAAATGCTAATACTTGCACACCACTCGCTTGAATTAAGTCGAAATAATTCATAATACCGACGCCCGCCGGCACGAAACAAACTCCCATATTACGAATAACCCACGTAATAGAGGCTTCCATTTTTTCAGGATTGAATATATTGAAGTGTAGCCCAGCTGATAAAATCAACATGCCGTATAAGCTTGGCGGAATCAGCACAACAAAAAAGTGCACGACGTACCCCAAAAACAGACACAAGAAAATAACAAATAAACTATAAAGAGCTTGCAAAACTTAATTAAAAATAAATAAAGCAAATAAACAGCATACGAGCAAAATAACGAAATGTCATGACTAAATTAAGACATTTCATCAGGGCAAAATCATACTTGAATGCTTTTTAGCCAAAAACTAGCTTTTCTCGTACGTCATCACACCAAGCAGCCTGCTTAAGCTTTCCTTTTATGCTGTCTTTAATAGGGCTTAAGCGGGCTAAGTTCATCGCAAAGCGT
>JAKVCY010000216.1 GCA_022448425.1 Thalassotalea sp.
AACAAAAATCATCGACCTCTACGTAAATTGCATCTAAGTTATTCATGCCCTTGCCTTAGTAATCTTGTGTCACTTTGTCGAAAGATCTGATCACCACAAGGGTATTTAGTTCAATTTCTTATGCGCAGCTCAGGTTAATTAGTCGTAGTAAACTTTTGATAATATAATTATGTTATAAAGTTGCATAAAGATTCATGTGGTGTTATTTTCTCCTCTCGGTGTAGATAACCTTTTTTGTAGAACGCGAAGGAACTTTTAAATGTATTCAAGTAAACAGCTAAATATGGAGTTTAATGGTATTTGGCGACGACGATAATTTTTTAGCTTTGGGTGTGGTTTAGGTGTCTTAATTGACATCACAAAAGAACGTTATTCGTTCGGTTTAATTTAATTATTTGAATACAATTGCAGTTTGGTGTTTATATGAAAGTCGCGGTTATTGGCGCTAGCGGATACGTTGGAGCAGAGCTTATTGGATTATTGCTTCAACATGACAAGGTTTCGGTCACGCATTTAGTTGTGTCCGAAAACAGTACTTCCACTGGGTTAAAATTTTCAGAGTTACATGCTCGCTGGCAGGGGATATGTGATGTACCCCTCCAGTCTTTTTCTCAAGCTTGGTTTGACAGCTCAGCTGCCGACTTAGATGCGGTATTCTTTGCAACGCCTCATGAGTTTAGCGCCGAATGGGCCCAGCAGTTTGTTGATGCGGGTGTTAAAGTTTTTGATCTCTCGGGTGGTTTTCGTCTGAAAAATCCTAGTGACTATCCAACATTCTATGGCTTCCAACATCAATCTTTGTCTGCACTAGCGCAAGCAAAATACGGCTTGGCTGAATGGCTACCATCAGATTTTAATGACGCACATATAGTTGCAGTTCCCGGCTGCTACCCAACTGCGAGCTTACTGTCGTTGAAGCCTATTACAACTGCAAAGCTAAATTTAGAAAATGGCCTTATAGTGGTTAATGGTATTAGTGGTGTCAGCGGCGCAGGTCGCAAAGCATCACTAGCGACAAGTTTTAATGAAGTTAGCTTAAAACCATATAATATTTTACAGCATCGCCATCAGCCCGAAATTAGCCAAGAAGCTGATGCGCAGGTTATCTTTAACCCACACTTGGCACCATATAAACGTGGCTTGCTGGCTACGGTAACCCTAAATCTTAAACAGGGTGTGACAACAGCTGATGTCGATAACGCGTTCCATGAGTCATACCAAGACGCACCATTGGTACGTATTAAAAAGGCTTGGCCACAAATTGACGACGTTGCCCATACGCCATTTGCTGATATTCATTGGCAATTCGATGAATCAAAGCAGGCACTGGTGGTAACGACAGCTATTGATAACTTACTTAAAGGTGCTGCATCGCAAGCGGTCCAGTGCCTGAATACAACAATTGGACTACCAAGTCACTACGGTTTACTGCCACATCTTACAGTTGTTACTAATGTCAGTAGCCAACTGCCTAACGGAGCTATCTCATGAAACCTCTCGTGATCAAAATTGGCGGTGCCATTTTAGAAAAAGCTGACGCATTAACCGCGCTTTTAGAAGTGATAAAACGTATGAAAAATCAACCAGTCGTGCTGGTTCATGGTGGTGGTTGTGTGGTTGATGAAATGCTCGCGCAAGCAGGCTTTACGACGGAGAAAAAAGACGGCCTTCGCGTCACACCTGCAGAGCAAATGCCGCTGATTGGTGGTGCTCTTGCCGGAACAGTTAACAAGACCATTGTTGCTAATGCCAACAGCCTAGGTCTAAATGCTGTCGGCTTGTCGCTTACAGATGGCAATATGGTGAAGTGTCAGTTAAGTAGTAAAGGTATTGGTGCGGTTGGTGAACCAAGTGCTAAACAAAGTAAGTTACTCGACAACTTGCTTCAGATGAAATTCTTACCTGTTGTATCTTCTATTGGCGCTCTTGATAGTGGTGAGTTAGTAAACGTCAATGCGGATGATGCCGCTGTTGTCATTTGTCAGTTACTCAATGCCGAACTATTACTCCTTACCGATGTAAATGGTGTTATGGATGAAAGCGGTAAGTACCTTTCTAAATTAACGGCAAATCATGCTCAACAGTTGATCTCACAAGGTGTGATTTCAGGTGGCATGACGGCCAAAGTCAATGCTGCATTTCACGCAGCAAATCAATTACGACGAAGTATCGCGGTTGCCAGTTGGCAAGCGCCCGAGCAAATACCTCAGTTATTAGCCGGCGTTAATGTAGGCACCCGCATTATTCCTGAATTGGCTGCATAGCACGCTAGCCGTTTTTGAAATAGATACTAAGTTAGGATAGATAATGAAACTCTCTCAATTTATTGCTGATGACCAGCAAACGAAAGCGCAGATATTGGCTCTCATTGAGCTTGCGAAAACGATAAAAAATTGCCCGAACGATTTTGCTTCTGTGCTTCAAGGTAAGTCGGTGGCAATGATCTTTGAAAAACCTTCACTAAGAACGCACGTTAGCTTTGACATTGGTATAGCTAAATTAGGTGGTCACGCGCTTTACTTAGGGCAGCAAAATGGCAAGTTAGTTGAACGTGAACGGGTTAGTGATTATGCCAAGAACCTTTCATGCTATGCGGATGTGATTGTCGCACGTGTCTTTGAACATTCTGCCATTCAGGGATTAGCTGAACATGCATCTGTTCCTGTGGTAAATGCCCTATGCGATCTTTATCACCCGTGCCAAGGCCTCGCGGATTTTGTCACTATCGCTGAGCACTTTGACGATTTATCTGCCGTTAAGTTGGCTTACTTTGGTGATGGAAATAATGTTTCTAACTCGCTAATGCTCTTGGCTGCAACACTTGGTGTCGATTTTACGCTTGTCTGCCCTGAAGGTCATGGCCCAGAGCAAAGTGTTTATCATCAAGCACAGCAAATAGCAAAAGCATCAGGCAGCAAATTGGTGCTTACCTCTGATGTGTCGGCAATTGGTGAACAAGATGTGCTCTACACGGATACTTGGGTCTCTATGGGCGATGACACCAAGGTTGAAGATATCCTAGCTAGCTTCAAACCACTGCAAGTGAATCATTATTTGGTAGCCGCAACGGGAGCCAAGATTGTCATGCATTGTCAGCCTGCACATCTCGAAGAAGAGATCACTACCGCTCTGTTTGACGACACAACTTACTCGGTGGTTTTCCAGCAAGCAGAGAATCGCATGTGGGCGCAATATGCAGTGCTTACCTCGCTATTCGAAAAATAGCATAACCGTTACATTTTTAGAGTTTAATCAGGGCGTAAGAGATATTTTGTATACGCCCAAATGCAGAATTTAGGTGAAATAACATGGCTTTAGCAAAGAAGAAACAAGTTAAAAAAGTAGTATTAGCATACTCAGGTGGTTTAGATACGTCGGCGATCATTCCTTGGTTAAAAGAAAACTACGATGGTTGTGAAGTTGTCGCTTTTTGTGCCGATGTTGGCCAAGGCGATGAAGAGTTAGAGGGCATCAAGGAAAAAGCGATTGCTTCTGGTGCTTCTGAGTGTCACGTTGTCGACTTAAAAGAAGAATTCGTCAAAGATTATATTTATCCGATTCTAAAAACTGGTTCTGTGTACGAAGGCCAATACCTATTGGGTACTTCGATGGCTCGTCCGGTGATTGCAAAGGCACATGTTGAAGTTGCTTTGAAAGTTGGTGCTGATGCAGTTTGTCATGGTTGTACTGGTAAAGGTAACGACCAAGTGCGTTTCGAGTCATGTTTTGCGGCACTGGCTCCAGAGCTTACTGTTATTGCGCCATGGCGTGAGTGGGATATGGTTTCTCGTGAGGACCTTCTTGATTACCTTGCTGAGCGTGATATTCCATGTTCTGCATCGCTCACCAAAATTTACAGCCGTGATGCAAACGCATGGCATATTTCACACGAAGGTGGTGAATTGGAAGATCCATGGTGTGAGCCTTCAAAAGAAGTGTGGACGATGACGGTAGACCCAATGGATGCACCTGATACGCCAGAAACAGTCGAACTTAGCTTTGATAAAGGTGAGTTAGTGGCAGTTGATGGCCAACAATTATCTGCATATGAGTCACTGGTTTACCTTAATGATAAAGCGGCAGCGCATGGCGTTGGCCGTATTGATATCGTAGAAAACCGTCTAGTAGGTATGAAGTCACGTGGTTGTTATGAAACACCTGGCGGCACAGTATTAATGGCAGCTTACAAAGGACTTGAAACGCTTATTCTTGATAAAGAGTCGCTTAAGTTCCGTGAATCAATTGGCCTTGAGTTTTCTCACGTGATTTACGATGGCCGTTGGTTTACACCGTTGGCTAAATCGCAATTGGCTGCGGCAGCATCTCTAGCAGAAAACTTAACGGGTGACGTGGTTGTGAAAATGTACAAAGGTACTGCGACGGTGACACAACGTCGTTCTCCAAACAGTCTATATTCAGAAGCGTTCGCGACATTTGGTGCTGATGAGGTTTACGACCAACAACACGCGGAAGGTTTTATTCGTTTATTCAGCTTATCGAGCAGAATTACAGCGATGAGTCAGAAGCACAACGGCTAATAGCCTTGCTGTGTATTAGCTTTAATGCAAACGAATATAAGTTAATACAAGTGAATAGAATTTGAAAATTTAGGAGAAGCGACCATGGCGCTATGGGGTGGCCGGTTTAAAGAAAAAGCCAGCGTGCAGTTTAAGAAGTTCAACGATTCATTACCGGTGGATTACCGCATGGCGGTGCAAGATATTGTTGGTTCAATTGCTTGGGCTGGCGCGCTTAACCAAGTGGGTGTGTTAAGTGATGCTGAAGTAGCAGAGCTTGAAAGTGCCTTATTGGAATTGAAAGCCTCTGTTGAAGAAAACCCAAAACAGATTTTGCTATCTGACGCGGAAGATATTCACAGTTGGGTTGAGTTGCAACTGATCGAAAAAACCGGTGATTTGGGCAAAAAACTTCACACAGGCCGCAGTCGCAACGACCAAGTAGCAACGGATCTTAAGCTTTGGTGTAAAGAAACGGGCGGTGAGTTATTGTTCGCGCCAGTGAATTTGCAGCAAGCCATGATGAACCTTGCAGAGCGAGAGAGTAATACCGTGTTGCCGGGTTACACTCACTTGCAACGTGCACAGCCAGTCACATTTGGTCATTGGTGTCTTGCCTACGTTGAAATGTTTAACCGTGATATCGGACGCTTAAAAGACTCGCTGTATCGTCTTGATGTATCACCGTTAGGCTCAGGCGCCCTTGCGGGGACAGCATATCCAATCGATCGCGAATTGTTGGCACATAATTTAGGTTTTAGAACCGCAACTATTAATAGTCTTGATGCCGTATCAGACCGTGACCATGTGATTGAACTGTTATCGACGGCCAGCATCAGCATGATGCACTTATCACGTTTTGCAGAAGACCTTATTTTCTACAACTCGGGTGAAGCTGGCTTTGTTGAAATGAGCGATTTAGTAAGCTCTGGCTCTAGCTTGATGCCACAGAAGAAAAATCCAGATGCGTGCGAGCTTATTCGTGGTAAAGCGGGGCGTGTATTTGGTTCGCTTACTGGTATGTTAACGACCATGAAAGCGCTGGCGCTTGCCTACAACAAAGACATGCAGGAAGACAAAGAAGGTTTATTCGATGCTTTAGATACATGGCTTGAATGTATGGAGATGGCAACGCTTGTCGCAGACGGCCTGAAAGTAAATGCTGCGCGCACATTAGCCGCGGCTCAACAAGGTTATGCTAATGCAACAGAGCTTGCAGACTACCTTGTGAGCAAAGATATCCCGTTCAGGGAAGCCCATCATATTGTGGGTGAAGTAGTTCTTGCCGCGATTGATAAAGGTGTGCCGCTCGAAGATCTCACGCTTACGCAACTGCAAGAGTACAGTGAAAAAATTGAGCAAGATGTTTATCAGCATTTGTCTATTGAATCGACGTTAGATAAACGTGAAGCACTCGGAGGAACTTCTCGTGCACAGGTGCAAAAAACCATCGATAGCTTTCATCTAAGTAAACAAGGTCAAACCGGTAAAACTGAAATTTTGAATGAGCAAGTTGTTGGTGCACCTGGTAAGCAGCAAACTAAGCTGGCACTTAAACAGGTTAAGCAGCGCCTTAATGCACAGAAAGCGGCGGCCATGTCGGTTAGACGCGCGAGAATGTCTGATGTCGATAAAATCTATCAGCAAGTATCTTACTGGTCTGGTGTGGGTGAAATTTTACCGCGTAGCCGCGACAACATTATTCACGATATTCAAAACTTCGTGGTTGCTGAGATAGACGGACAAGTTGTTGGTTGTGCTTCGCTTTACATTTATGAGCCTGGTCTCGCTGAAATTCGCTCTGTGGTGATCGACAAAGCCTTCCATCACCAGGGACAAGGTAAAGCACTAACGCAGTACTTACTTGAATTTGCACACCAAATGGAGTTAGAGACCATTATCGTTCTAACTTACATCCCTGATTACTTCACGAAGCTTGGTTTTGGCGTTATTGAAAAATCGTCGCTAGCGGAAAATATTATCGAAGATAGCGAGCCAAGCCCAGATAAGAACCCAGAGGATGAAGTTGCAATGGCGTATCAGGTTAATCGTGCGAAGTAGTGCAGGCTACTTCGCTCAAATGCTCATTTTTTAAATACACAGGAAAGTAGGAAATCGCCGTCACATGGTTCAAGATTACGTAAAATGGTTTCGTAATGCCGCCCCTTACATCAACGCTCATCGCGGTAAAACCGTGGTGATGATGTTTGGCGGTGAAGCCGTTCAACACCCTAATTTTGCCAATATCATCCACGATATCGCATTACTGAGAAGCTTAGGTGTAAAGCTTGTAATTGTGCATGGCGCCCGCCCACAAATCGCTGAACGCGCTAATTTACTGGGTGTTGAGCAGCAATTTGAACAGCACTTACGTATTACCGATCCAAGAACCTTAATGGCGGTTAAAGACGCTACCGGCTCTTTGCGTGTGCACATTGAAGCACTGCTGACCATGGGACTTGTGAACTCTCCGATGCACGGCTCTCAAATTCGTGTAAGTACTGGTAACTTTGTGATTGCTCGTCCCATTGGTGTTAAGGATGGCATCGATTATCAAAACACTGGCTTAGTGCGCCGTATTGACACTGGTGCGATTAATCAGCAACTTGATAATGGTTCAATTGTGCTGCTATCTCCTGTCGGCTATTCAACTACCGGTGAAGTGTTTAATTTGGCACTTGAAGATGTCGCGACCCAAACGGCAATTTCATTAGGTGCGGACAAATTAGTGACCTTTACTGAAGATGATGGCTTGGTTGACGGAGATGGCAAACTGATTCGTAGTTGCAGTGTCCGCCGAGTTCGTGAGCTATTAGATGCGTATGGTGGTGAAGAAACAGACCATGTTCGACAGCTATTGCTGAGAGCCATCATTCAAAGTGGTGAAAACGGCGTTGAACGTTGCCACTGTGTGTCATATCAAAGTGATACTGCGTTATTGCAAGAACTGTTTACGCGTGATGGCGCAGGTACTTTGATTGCGAAAGATCACAAAGAGCATATAGCTACAGCCTCTATTGATGATGTCGGCGGTATTTTAGAGCTTATTCAGCCGCTTGAAGAGGAAGGCGTGCTCGTGCGTCGTTCACGTAAGTTACTGGAAACAGAAATCGATCGTTTCATCGTGCTTAAAAAAGAAGACATCATTATCGCGTGTGCTGCTTTGTATCCTTATGCAGAATCAAAAGCGGGAGAATTAGCTTGCGTGGTTATTCATCCGGATTATCGCAAGGGCAATCGCGGTGAACGACTTATCAGTGCGGTAGAAGCTTTCGCTAAACGTCAGAAACTGGATAAGTTGTTTGTGTTGACTACGGTGAGTTATCACTGGTTCCTTGAACAAGGTTTTGTAGAAACCAGTGTCGCTTCATTGCCAGAAGAAAAGCAGGCGCTCTATAACTATCAACGTAAGTCTAAAGTGTTGGTAAAAGCCATCTAAACGGAACATTTTTATAGAATACTGCAGTTCATAATTTCATGTAGCGCCAATGATAAGCGCTACATGTCATCAACAAAGGTAAAGGGCGGATCAGCAAAACCTAACGAATATTGCTGATCCATACGGTCTGGTATGGCTGTAACTCAATAGCTTGAGTCAGGTCGGTAATTTCTTCGCCTGAAATCAGATCGAACCAAGACTCTGTTATGATTAGGTTTAATTCGCTGATGGGTAATTCAACGCTCTGGTCTGTGATGTTAGACACACAGAAAATACTCTGGCGCCTATCCATGCTCTGTCGCCAAAAACCAAACAAGCTAAGCCCCAAGTGCAAGGTAAACTGAGTTGCATTTGGATGAAACGCCTTTTGTGCGGTACGTTTGTCGATGAGCGATAACATTTGGCTGAGCACTTTTGCATGCGGATTAGTTTCATCGGCCAGCATAATTTCTAGCGATTCATAGTCCCAGCGATGTCGATTTATCGAACGATTGTGATGGGTGTTCTTTAATTTCTCGTAATCATTGCGCGTGCCAAGCAAGCTATGAATGTAAATACCTGGAATACCTTCAAGTGCGAGCATAATGGCATGGGCACAAATGAATCGTTGCATCCCCCATTTATCTGGGCCATTGACAGTACCTTGAAGCGCATCGAACAGCGATATATTCATCTCATATGCTTTCTGCTCACCAGTTTCACTAGTTCGCCAAGAAATAGCACCGCCAAAAGACTTCATGGTGGCAATCAACTCACCAATTTCTTGGTCTGTTAACAAGCCCTCAGCTGGTCGAAGTCCAATGCCGTCGTGGGAAGCAATGAAGTTGAAATATGTCGTGCCATCTTGTGCTGGCGGCATACTCATCAACCAGCGCTTTAGGTATAAGCAATTACCTGTCACCAAGGTGTTAATGAGTAAAGGTGGTAGCGAGAAGTTATAGATACAATGCGCTTCGTTTGCGTTACCAAAATAGGTAAGGTTTTGGGTATTGGGAATATTCGTTTCTGTGATAATGACAGCATCGTTTTGTGCGTGTTCAATCAAGGTGCGAAGTAATCTAACAACCTCATGAGTTTGAGGCAGGTTAATCGACTTTGTGCCAACAATTTTCCACAAGAAGGCAACAGCATCCATACGGAAAATACGTACCCCGTTATCAAGGTAATGGCGAAGAATTTTAACAAACTGTCTAAGTACTTCAGGGTTACGGAAGTCTAAATCAACTTGGTCGTGACTAAAGGTACACCAAACGTGTTTTTCGCCATTGGCTGTATCCGTTTTCCTTAACAGTGGTGAAGTGCGTGGTCGAGTAACTTGGGATAAGTCATCACTAGGATCGGCAGTAAAGAAATAGTCATGCCCCTTTCCTTCACCCTTGACGAAATTTTCAAACCACAGGCTCCGGCTAGAGCAATGGTTAATGACTAAGTCTGCCATAAGGCGCTTATCTGCAGCGATATCGACGATATCTTGCCAGTCACCTAAAGATTCGTTCACGGATGAGTAATCGATAACAGAGAAGCCATCATCAGAGCTGTATGGAAAAAATGGCAAAATATGCACACTGTTTACGTGATCCTGCAAATACTGATTGGCAAAATGCTGTAGCGTTTTAAGCGGACGCTCTCCCTCTTTAAGCAAGCTATCGCCATAGGTGACCATTATCACGTCTTGTTCTGACCAATGGTTGCTAAACGGTGGCGGCGGTGTGTTCTGCTCACTAATACGCATTTCAGAAATTAAACGCTCAGCAAGTGCTTGATGCGTCATATCAATAGCAACATCTTGATAAATCATCGCCAATTGCTGTGTTACCTTCTGGGTAAGTGCCGTTAAGCAGTCAGACATTTCGTTTCCTTTTAGTTATTTGTTTAGGCTACCTATAGGAGCAATGGTATATAGCTTAAATCACGCATAAATTATGTTAGTGCGGTGCTGTTAGGCACCGCTAAATTCTTTGTTATCTTCTTCTACTGCTTGTTTTAGCTCTTCCAGGATATTCGGCTCAGCGCTGATCACGCGGTTCCATGTTGGAATAAACGGTGTTTCCATCGGATTTTCTAGGAAGGTTTGGCCTGCATTCATGATGTTTTTTGCAAACATCTCTACCGCCGCTTCTTCGTTGTGGATATCAAGCGAAAGACCATTCATTAGAGCATCGTGACGATAGGTTTCAACATAGTCGAGGGCAATGCGGAAATAGGTCGCCTTGATAGAGCGGAATGTTTCAGTGCTAAACGTATGGCCTTGCGTGGCGAGTTTGCGGAAGAATGCCTTAGTAATATCAATCGACATTTTTGACAAACCAGCTTGTGCGTTATCTAGAGACAGATCTTGGTGTTTATGGTCGTATACGTCAGCAATATCTACCTGACAAATACGGTTTACCGCGTAATTGCGATGCATCTCACTGAGTACGCCAATCTCTAAGCCCCAATCGCTTGGGATACGTAAATCGTTAAGCACGTCGCGACGGAATGAGAATTCTCCTGCTAGCGGATAGCGGAAGCAGTCCATGTAATCTAGATATTCGTTGGTACCAACAACACGTTTGAGTGCACGTATCAGTGGAGTTACTAGCAGACGCGATACGCGGCCGTTAATCTTGCCATCCGCAACACGCGCATAGAAGCCTTTTGAGAATTCGTAGTTAAATTGTGGGTGCGCAACAGGGTAGAGTAGTCTTGCTAACAGACCTTTTTCGTAAGTGAGAATGTCGCAATCGTGCAACGCAACTGATTCGGCTTTGTTCGATGCAAGAATGTACCCCATGCAATACCAAACATTTCGGCCTTTGCCGAGCTCTGTTGGTGCTAACCCTAATTTTTGAAGCTTTTCATCGATAGCTTTTAAGCGAGGACCATCATTCCATAAGACTCTATGGTGTTGAGGTAGCTTGTCGAAAAATTTTAGCGCATAGCGATATTGCGCTTCATCAGCCCTGTCTAGTCCAATAACAACTTCCGTCAGAAATGGAACTTCAGCAATTTTGTCAATAATGTTCCCGAGGGCTGGACCTTCAAGCTCAGAAAAAAGTGATGGAAGCAATAACCCTAAAGGACGTTTCTTGTTGAATTCGAGCAGCTCATTCTCCATGTCTTGGTATGAACGTTGACGTAAGTTGTGAAGCGTTGTGACGCTGCCGTTTTGGTAAAAATCAGCCATGAGAATACTCTCCATTGGGTTTTTTAAGAATGCTGCTTGAAGATAATTCAAGAATTTCAGTAAGTGCTTCTGTCCAACCAACCGGACCAAACCCGAGAGTTTGATAGATGAAAGCGACTTTGCTCTCATCAATGGATGGATAGCTATGTGTTGGGGATTTGATTTGAACTGCAATGTCTGCTGCTTCTAACATTGCACTATCGTTGCCACTATCGCCTAAAGCAATAGCCGTTATTGTAGGTAATTTGAACTGATGCTGGTATTCACCAGCGAGCCAATTAAGCGCTTTACCTTTATCGCAATCATCACATATGTGGATAAATCGACCACCCTGTAATACATTTGCACCAAGGGATTTTGCAGCTTCAATAAAACTAAGCTTTTGAGCATTATCGCCATGCCAAAGCACAGGTTCGCCGTATTGTCTCTGATTGGCTTCTTTTGCAGCTGCTAACGATAAACCGGTAACTTCAGCTATGCGCTCGTAACTCATCTGAGAAAAACTCTCGAATAGTTCACCAAAATCTGAACACAGCTGTTCTATAATTTTTATATAGATGCTACGAGGCTGACTGAAAGTTTTTAGCCAGAATTCTCCCTGAATAGTAGTATCTTCAGGTTGTTTTGGAAAAAAGCGCTTCGGAATGTAAATTGCCGCACCATTTTCAACGATAAAAGGTGAAGAAAGCTCGAGCGACTCATACAAGTTTGTCACTTCTTGTACAGTTTTGCTTGTGGTAGCGATTACCGGAATATCGGCCTGCTTTAGCATTGATAACGTCGGTAGCGCGGCAGAAAAACTATAGGTGTAATGGTCTAGTAAAGTGCCATCTAAATCGGTAAATACTATTGGGAATTGCACGTTAAATAGCTCCTTCCAAAGCGGTTATTTGATGCTGTTCGTCGAGAGAGAAAACTAAATCACATTCAGATGGCAGAGTTGTTAAACCGTGCTCGGTTAGTCGTTGAAAATAGCTAATAAACGACATCACTTGTTCATGTGTCATTACTTTATTTTCAATGGGATTCGAAGGTTTACTTGCTGTCTTGCTAATCGCTGTACTAATGTCGGTTTCAGATTGAAGTGCCGCGACTTTTTCAGCGAGTTTTTGTTCTTGTTGCCAGCGCCAATGTTTTACACAATCAAATGAAGGGGCTTTTAACATCAACCACTTATCCATAAAGGCGTACAATGGTTGATAATGCTGCTGAATTTGCTGGTTAACGTAACGTCTCCATATTGCGTCTTGGTCTTGTATGCGTTCTAACAAATTAACAGGGTTCTCAAGTGAGTCTTCCTGCTCAGCAGCAACACCCCAACACCAACCTTCGATGATGACCACGTCAACTTGAGCTGGCGATAGCAACCATTCTACTTTCGGAAATGGATTGTCTTGGGACTTATCGAATCGCGGCAAAGCGATACGTTGTCCGTTTTTAAGGCACTTTAGTACGGTATGAAGTAAATCGATATCATGGGTACCAGGTACGCCTCGAGTGGCAAGCAATGGATGAACATCTTTAGCAAGGCTTCGTCTTGCATCTTGCGATAAATAAAAATCGTCTAGTGATAAATTGACTACATTAAGTTGAGGTTTAGTGCTGAGATAATGATTGAGTAGAGCGGCCAAAGTTGACTTGCCAGAGCCTTGGCAGCCATTGATGCCCAGAAATACGGGGGTAGTTTCGGATTTGTCGCTTTGTTCAGTTTTCCCTTTGCGCGCGACTACCAAAGCTTCCAGTTGCTGAGCAACGGGTAAAAACCACTTGCGTGCGCTGCTCGCAAAGGTCGCTGGTAGCTTGTGTTCGGTAATGAACTCGCTAAGCATGTAACCCCTCCAATGAATGACTTTTGATAAATTACAGGCAAACAAGGTTTGTGCCAATCAATGAGTTATCTGTTAAAGGTAATTAATACAAGAGGTTAAGCTGTTTTAACGGAAGGAGGTTATGGGCTGGTATGAGCATAAATAAGTTTAATGCACAATCATGGTGCGTGGGTGTTGCACCATGATTGAACATATAACAATCGGTATCGGGAAAATTAAAAGATTTCTTCTTCTACTTCACCGTCTAGGATTACACTACTTTCATCGCTTATAACCGACTCTGTAGGTGCTGTACCTAGCTGAAAATATTCAAAAATGCTGGTCTTGTCTGTTTTAGAAGTTAGCTTGCCACTTGCTTTATCTATGCGCACAGAAACAATATCTTCAGGCGGCTCAAAAGGCTCAACAGGTAGCTCTTCTAGCGCCGCTTTCATGAAACTAATCCATGCAGGTTGAGCTGATCTTGCACCAAATTCTTTCCCGGTAATCTGATTTTTTCCTAGATTCCCGTTGTAGGTTGTTTGCCCAAGGTTACGAGTATGGTCATCGAAACCTATCCAAGACGTTGCTACCATTCTGCGACTGTAGCCAGAGAACCAAGCATCTTTCGCTTCATTTGTGGTTCCAGTTTTACCTGCGATATCACGTCGTTTTAATGTTCTTCCTCTAAAACCAGTACCTTGCCAACCTGGCGATATGCTCCAGTCAGCTCCCCAGATGGCACTATTTAGCGCTTGCGTAATTAAAAATGCATTTTGTGCACTGATAGCTCGCTCAGCAACATTGATGTCTTTATATGCTTCTGTTGGCAGGCTGTCAGAGCCTTGTGGCGCGGATTGCTGTTCCCCGTCGATACTTGCCGTTAGAGATTGTGATACCTGCTCTTGAACAGCCTGCCTAAACTCATTGCATGGAAGTTCACAGGCATACTTCGGATTTGCTCTAAACACTTCATTACCAAATGAATCCTCGATTCGCTCGATGAAATAAGGCTCAACGAGATATCCTCCATTGGCAAAGGTTGCAAAACCAGTGACAACTTCAAGAGGGGTGAGTGACGCTGACCCCAGTGCCAATGATTCATTGTCAGGTAACTCATGTGGCACAAAACCAAATTGCGCTAAGTGGTCAATCATTTTACCTAAGCCAACTGCACGTAGTAACCTAACCGCAATCACGTTTTTTGATTGAGCTAGCGCGAGGCGAACGCGCATAGGACCATCATAGGTCGGTGGAGAGTTCTTTGGCCGCCAGATAAAGCCGGATTTTTTATCCCATTGGTTAATGGGGGCGTCGTTTACCAGTGATGCGAGTGTAAAGTCGTTCTCAAGTGCCGCTGAGTATATAAATGGTTTGATGTTCGAGCCCACTTGTCGCTTTGCTTGTGTGACACGGTTAAATTGACTTTGTTTAAAGCTAAAGCCACCAACAACTGCTTGAATCGCGCCGTTGTCAGGATTCATTGCCACAAGTGCGCTACTCGCCCTTGGAAGCTGACTGAGTTGATAACTATCTCGTAGGTTAGTAGTCCAAATAACATCGCCAATTTTTAAGATCTCAGCAGCAATCTTCGGCGGGACACCTTGTTTTTGATCACTCAAATATTCTCTTGCCCAAGACATGCCATCCCATAGTATTGTTACCGAGTCACCATTTTTTAGTGATACTTGCGCGGATTGTTCCAATACATTTGTAACTACTGCAGGCTGCAAGTGGTGATAGGTAGAGATCGCTTTAAGCGCATTGTGAATTTCTTCTAACGTCAATGTCGATACTAAATTCTGCTCTGTACCCTCAACGGTCTCTGGGCGAAGCTCTTTAATAGGACCGCGATAACCATGCCTTTGATCGTAGGCCATTAAATTATCAAGTACAGATTGCTGAGCGGCGGCTTGTAATCTAGAAGGCGTGGTCAAAAAAACCTTGTAGCCGCCTGTGTAGGCATCTTCGGCGCCAAAGCGATCAAGCATTTCTTGGTGCGCCATTTCTGCTATATAAGGTGCGTTGAGTTCTATCTCTGCGCCATGTTTTTTCGCAGTAATAGGAGCAGCCTTTGCAGTTTGGTATTCTTCTTCGGTGATGTAACCACTTACTAACATGCGTTGAAGTACGACAGTCCTGCGGTTCTTAGCACGTTCAGGTCGGCTGATTGGGTTTAGCGTAGATGGCGCTTTGGGTATGCCAGCTAAAACGGCAATCTGTGCAAGCGTTAGATCTTTGACTTCCTTACCATAGTAGACCTGAGCAGCTGCACCGTAGCCATAAGCTCTGTGGCCGAGTGGAATCTTATTGAGATATAGCGCCAGAATTTGATCTTTCGTAAGTAAACTTTCGATATGAAAAGAAAGAAAAACTTCTCGAATTTTACGGGTGTAGGTGACTTCGTTGGTTAAGAAGAAATTTCGAGCAACCTGCATAGTGATGGTACTTGCACCACCTTTATTTTGACCTATTAATTTACCAAATACCGCGCGGCCAACGCCAATTGGGTCGACACCAAAGTGAGAATAAAATCTATCGTCTTCAGTTGCGAGGATCGCGTCGATCAGTTGCTGTGGAAATTCTTCAAGTGCAAGCGGTATACGTTTTTTCTCACCAAACTGAGAAACTAATTTACCGTCTTGCGTGAAAATCTGCATCGGTGTTTGCCACTTCAACTCTTTCAACGACTCAACGTTTGGTAGACCGCTGCGTATTGAAAGGTATAAAACGAATAGGGAGGCAAGTCCTAAAAAGCTTAGTGCTACCGCGATTTTCGCTAAATTTTTAATAGAAAACACAGAAAATGCTCGATTTATGTAAAAAATTTGTATCATAAGACTAGTATATCGTCTAAAACCATGTAATAAATGTGTTTATGCGTATATTATATCTAAATAATTAGAACTATAAGATTTAGTAGGAAGTTATGCTAAGCAATTTATGGAAAAAGAAAGCATCTATGATGGTGGGGATCGATATAGGATCTCACGCTGTCAAGGCTGTTTTGTTTAGTCAGGGGGACTACGGCTATATACTAGAAGACTTCGCTATCGAACCCATGCCTCGAGGCGCCATAGTTGACCGAGAAATTCAAGATATCGAAGCTGTTGGTAATGTCATCGCCAAAGTCCGCAAAAAAATTGCCAGCTCAGTGAAGCTCGCCGCTGTCGCAGTTTCGGGTCAAACGGTAATTACAAAAGTTATCTACATGGATGTCTCGCTGTCAGATGAAGAACTAGCGGGTCAAATTGAAGTAGAAGCTGACAGCCTCATTCCTTACCCTCTTGATGAAGTTAGCTTGGATTTTGAAAAGCTTGCAGTTAACGAATCGGATCCTAGCAAAATTAATGTCTTGTTAAGTGCTGCACGCACTGAATCGGTTGAAGCTCGCGTTGCTGCTTTGGAGGCTGGTGGTTTCGCTACTAAAGTCGTTGATGTTGAGTCGTACGCCATTAGCAGGGCATTCGACTTATGCTTGGCTCAATTACCTGATGATGCTAGTAAAAAAATGGTGGCAATGGTCGATCTCGGCGCGAACATGACACTGTTTTCAGCTACAAATGAAGGTGAACATGTCTACAGTCGTGACCAAATCTTTGGTGGCGAACAATATACACGCTCAATTGTTTCTTACTACAACCAGTCGTTCGAAGAAGCTGAATCGGCAAAAGTATCAGGCAACCTTCCGCCGAATTACCGCTTTGAAGTATTGGCACCATTCCAAACGATATTGGTCCAACAAATCCGTCGCGCCATTCAAATGTTCTTAACATCTAGTGGTCACGAAAAGGTTGATTATTTAGTGATATCTGGTGGTACTGCTCTAGTCGAAGGTGTTCAGGAGTTGCTGACGGAAGAACTAGGTATATATACCGTGGTTGCGAACCCATTTTCTGGTGTAGAAATCAGCAGCGATATAGACAATAGCGAAGTAGAAAGAGTCGCACCACAGTTGATGGTGGCAGCTGGCTTAGCGTTAAGGAGTTTTACGCCGTGGCAAATATAAACCTTTTGCCTTGGCGCGAGGAAGCGCAAAAGGCCAGACAAAAAGAATTTGTTAGTATACTAGCCTTCGTTGCGCTTTTTATGTTTCTAGTTGTATTTTTGGTTGCTAGCTTCTACCAAGCAAAAGTTGATGGTCAAAATAGTCGTAATCAATTTTTACGTAATGAAATTCAAATATTAGATGTCCGTATTGCTGAAATTAAAACGCTAGATGAGAAGAAAAAAGCACTTCAAAAACGTATTAATGTCATTGAACAACTACAACGTAGTCGAAATGTTGGTACGCAAGTCCTTGATGAGATAGCTAAAATTATACCCAATGGTATTTATTTAACCAAGCTTGAGAAAAAGGGCAACATGATCTACTTGACGGGTAAAAGTGAGTCAAACAACCACCTTGCCAATATGATCCGTGAAATTGAGCTATCAGATTTGTTCACCGATGCTACACCGGAATCAATTATTACTGATGAAGAGGCGACAAAGCTATTGAGTGATTTCAAAATGCGAGTCAAAATCAAAGGTTTAGTCGATGACTTTGATGGCTCTGTGAAGGGAGGCAGATAATGGCTTTTGATTTTGCAAAGTTTAGTGAGCAATTCGATAACCTTGAATTAGACAACATCGGTGAATGGCCGATTGCAGCAAAAGTCGTATTGACAATATTTACTGCTATAGTTGTTTCTGCTTTTTCTTATATGTTACTCGTCAGCGACAAATTAGATACGCTAGATAGAATAAGAGCTGAAGAGCAAACCCTGAAACAAGAATACGCTGCAAAGTATCATGTTGCTGCAAACCTAGAACTGTTCCAACAACAAATGGTTGAAGCTGAAGATATTTTTGCTAATCAGTTACGTAGTCTTCCTGAAAGTCACGAAACCCCCGGTTTACTTGATGATATAACGTTCGTTGGTACGACTAGCGGCCTAGATTTCGTAAAGCTGAATTGGCAGCCAGAGATTGTTAAAGAAATTTATATTGAACTACCAATAGACATTGAAGTTATTGGCGCATATCACGAATTTGGCGGCTTTGTGAGCAAAATAGCTGGGCTTCCGAGAATTGTGACTTTACATGATTTTACGATTGATATTGCTCAGGTAAGCACTGAAACACTGAACCTGAAATTGCAAGCCAAAACGTACCGTTATCAGGAGGCTAGTCAATAATGAGAAAGTTAGCCTTATTGTCTTTGTTGGTGTTAACAGGATGTTTTGATGATACGAGCGATTTAAAGATTCATATTGCTGAAGTAAAAGCAAATACCAGAAGCTATATTGAGCCTATGCCTGAAGTACCAACATTTAATCATTACGATTATTCGGTAGGAGAACTTCGCAGTCCTTTTGTGGCCCCGCGTCCAGAGGCTATTCAGGAGAAATTACAGCAAATGTCGGGATGTTTAAGTCCTGATCCTAGACGTCGTAAGCAACCTTTGGAGAAGTTTGCTCTCGGCGATTTGGTAATGCGCGGAACATTAGGTGAAGGTGGTGTTACTTGGGCCTTAGTAGAGGCCTCAGATAGCACGTTACACCGAGTATCAATTGGAAATTACGTCGGTTTATACAACGGCCGAATTACAGAAGTTAGTAGCGAAAGTGTGAAAGTGATTGAATTAACGCCAGATGGCGCAGGATGTTGGGTAGAGCGGGAAACCGAAATAGAAATGTTTGAGTCGGATAGTCAAAGGTAAGGGAAGTAGTGATGCTATTTATTAAAACAATTAACAAGAAAATTTTTGCCGCTTTTCGACAGGCAAAAATATTCATTGCTATGTGCTTTTACTTATTATCTTCGGCAACAGCCTATGCCTCTGACTTAATAGGTATTGCTTACAACACCATTCACACTGACCAGATTGAACTGGTATTTTCCTTCTCTAGAGAAATTGTTGGCCAACCTTCGGTAAAGACAACAGTAGATCCAGCTACTATTGAAGTGAATTTTGGAAATATTGCTTTTGAAACTGACTATGCAGAGACTATCATCGATCATGCTGGTGTAGAAACTATCTTTGTTAATCAAGTTGACGGTCAAATGGTAGCGACGATTAACATGGACAAGTTAAACGTATTTGATGTTGCTATTGAAGGTGACCAATATGCAATTACCTTAACGTATGGCCAAGCTGCGAAAGTTATTGAAGAAGTTGCACCTGCAGGTGAAGAGTTTATTAATTCTATTGAATCACTTGATTTTCGTAGAGGTGAACTTGAAGGTGAAGGCCAAGTCATTATTAATTTAGGTGACAGTGTTGTAGCGGCTGATGTAAGTGACCAACTTGGTAAGGTTGTTGTGGAGTTCTACAACACGCAGATCATCGAAGATATGCTTTATAAGCTTGATGTTACCGACTTTGCTACCATAGTAACCGGTATTGAAACTTTCAAAGAAGGCCGTAACGCAAAGCTTGCAATTGAAGTTGATGGCAACTTTACCTTTGCTCATGATCAGCAAGAAAATGTCTTCATTGTGAATGTTCGAAAAGAAGAGAAGCAAGTAGGCTACTTAGGTGGCGAAGAAGACTTTAGTGGCCGCATGATATCACTAAACTTCCAAGACATTTCGGTTCGAACAGTTCTACAGATTATTGCTGACTATAACGAATTTAACCTTATTACCAGCGATACGGTAACGGGTAATATTACCCTTCGCCTAGACGGTGTACCGTGGGATCAAGCGTTAGATATCATCTTGAAAGTGAAGGGCTTAGACAAGCGCATGCAAGGTAATATCTTAATGGTAGCGCCGAGCGATGAATTAGCAGCGCGTGAAGCCAAGACCTTGCAGGCCCAACAGCAGGTCGAAGAGTTAGCTCCGTTGTATTCGGAGTACATCCAAATTAACTATGCCAAGGCGTTTGAGTTAGCTGATCTGATTAAGAACGAAGATACGAGTATTTTATCAGGTCGCGGTTCAGTCTCTGTGGATGAACGTACTAACACATTATTGGTACGTGACACTGCTAAGAGTATTGAAGACATCAAGCGTATGGTGAATATTTTAGATATCCCAGTTCGCCAAGTGATTATTGAAGCTCGCATGGTAACCGTCAAAGATGACTTAAATGAAGAATTAGGTATTCGTTGGGGAGTGACAGATACTGATGGTGAGTACTCTACTGCGGGCTCGCTAGAAGGGGCAAGCTCTGCTTCAAATGGAGTAGTACCTGACTTAGCTGATCGATTGAATGTTAACCTGCCGACAGCAAATCCTGCGGGCAGCATTGCTTTCCAAATTGCACGTCTTGCCGATGGTACTATTCTTGATCTTGAGCTAAGTGCACTTGAGCAAGAAAACAAAGGCGAAATCATTGCTAGCCCACGTATTACTACGGCAAACCAAAAAGAAGCTTATATTGAGCAAGGTGTAGAGATTCCTTATCAAGAGGCATCTTCAAGTGGTGCGACGTCTACTCAGTTCAAGAAAGCCGTATTGAGCTTAACGGTAACGCCCCATATAACCCCTGATAACAAAATCATTTTAGATCTTGCTGTTACTCAAGATACCATCTCTGAAATTACTAGTGGTCAAGCTCCTGCTATCGATACTCAGCGTATAGGCACACAGGTGCTGGTGAGCAATGGTGAAACGATAGTTTTAGGTGGTATTTACCAACAATCGATTATCAGCTCGGTCTCTAAAGTTCCTGTGTTAGGTGATATTCCTTACTTCGGATGGTTATTTAGAAACACTAATAACTTCAATGAGAAGCAGGAATTACTGATTTTCGTTACCCCAAGAATAGTGACCGATCACTTTTAATTTTCCTCCCTTTTGCAAGTAAGTGGCGTAATTTTTAGTCGCTTACTTGCATTATGCGTCAAACAATTGCGATAATTACGCCCTTGAAATTTTTGAGGGGAGTTTCCTCTTACCTGTTCACACTATTTTTACGAGAATTAAGTAAGTCTAATGGCAGAAAAACGTAATATTTTCTTAGTTGGCCCAATGGGCGCCGGCAAAAGCACAATTGGTAGAGAGTTAGCTGATAAACTTCATTTAGAGTTTTTTGACTCTGACCAGGAAATTGAACGTCGCACTGGTGCAGACATTTCTTGGGTATTCGATCTTGAAGGTGAAGAAGGCTTCCGTAAAAGAGAAGAAGATGTCATTGATGACTTGACTGAAAAGCAAGGTATCGTGCTAGCAACAGGTGGCGGATCAGTTATCAGTTCTCAAGTACGTAACCGATTATCTGCTCGTGGTATCGTTGTTTATCTTGAAACGACAATCGATAAGCAAGTTGCACGCACTCAGCGTGATCGTCGTCGTCCTTTATTGCAGACATCTGAAGAGCCAAGAAGTGTTTTAGAGAAACTGGCAGTAGAGCGCAATCCGTTGTACGAAGAGATCGCAGATGTAATCGTACAAACAGATGACCAAAGCGCTAAAGTAGTTGCACACAAAATTGTAGAACGTTTAGATTTTTAATGACTACTGTGCATGTTGATCTGGACGATCGCAGTTATCCAATCTATATTGCTAGCGGGTTACTTGAACAAAGCAACCCACTAGCAGAACACATCAAATCATCCCGTGTTTGCATCGTCTCAAACGAAATTGTTTTTCCAATTTATGGCGAAAAATTAACTAATCTACTTCGAGCTTTTGATGTTGATGTCATAGTCTTGCCTGATGGTGAGCAAGAGAAAAGTCTTCAGAATTTTGACCGAATAATGACCCATCTATTACAGGGTAATCATGGTAGAGATTCTACTTTAATTGCGCTTGGTGGCGGAGTTATGGGTGATATCACTGGCTTTGCTGCCGCATGTTATCAACGTGGCGTTGATTTTATACAAATTCCTACGACTCTGTTGTCGCAAGTTGACTCTTCGGTTGGCGGTAAAACTGCGATCAACCATCCGCTAGGTAAGAATATGGTTGGCGCATTTTACCAACCAAAAGCGGTAATCATTGATACTAATACACTCAAAACTTTACCACCTAGAGAGTTTTCTGCGGGCATCGCCGAAGTTATCAAGTATGGTATTTTAGGTGATGAAGCGTTTTTTAATTGGTTAGAAGCTAATAAAGAAGGCATTAAAGCTAGGGATGAGGCACTGCTGACTGAAGTTATTGCTCGTTGTTGTCAGTGTAAAGCTGACATTGTTGCCGAAGACGAAAAAGAGTCAGGCAAGCGCGCTTTACTTAATTTAGGTCACACCTTTGGCCATGCAATTGAGGCAGAACAAGGATACGGCGTTTGGTTACACGGTGAAGCAGTTGCTACTGGCATGGTACTTGCTTCTAAGCTGTCAGAGCACAGAGGTTTGCTTCCAGCGTCAGAATATCGTCGTGTTGAAGCGTTAGTCACCTACTTTGATTTGCCAGTTGAATCGCCTTCGGACATGAACACCGAAGCTTATGTTAAACACATGAAGCGCGATAAAAAGAATATTGGTGGTCAAATGCGCTTTATTTTGCCAATGGGCATTGGTGAAAGTGAAGTGAAAGACGACGTTACGATGGAGGAGCTAAAGCAACTTCTGGATTAATTTAACGGAAGGGTCACATGACTGCTTTAGCTAGTCCACAATCGCGTAATGCGTCACAAACAGAATTATCCACTGAATCTCAGGATGAAAATGTGATGTCTATTAATGCCAATGCGCGCATAGACTATATCCTAAAGTTTTCGCGTCATACAGTTGTCGTTATTGATGACATGCAGCAGGGTCTCGGCGCTATCGCAGGTACTTTCCTTTCTTCACTTCCAGATAATGCAAATGCTGCACTTGTTGCTGTGTCTGGCCGACTAAATGACGTTCAGGTTCGTGCAAGAGTCAACGAGCAATTACTACCTGGTCAGCCTTTTGATCCTGAAATTGGGTTAACGCAAAGTGTCATAGAGCACTACAACAGTCATTCTTCACCTATTTCAATCGTCATAGAGCAAGCTCATCATTTGTCGTTGCAAATCGTCCATGAGCTAACCTTACTCTCTGCTTTAGCGAAAAAGTCTGGCCGTGAAATTCAGGTAGTATTATTAGGTGATATAAGCCTGGGTCGCTTAGTTGTTGATAACTACAGCTTATTCTCTAAGAAACTATCGCTGATATCTGCGCACAGTGGACAGTTATTGACGGTTAATTCACCTGTTTTTAAAGTGACTCGCAATTTCTTCGCTTTTACACCGCTACACAAGGTTGTTTTATCACTCGTTCTTACTTTAGGCATTATCTTAATTGGTCTTTACGCCGTTTATCAGCGAGATAGCTTGCAATTTCTACCGCCGGCTGAGACGCCTAACAGCGTTAATGAAGCTACCACAGACAAAGAGACAATTGACAATACCTTTGTTCAAGCAGAGTTTGACGATAAACAAAGTAACGTTACGACTACGTCTAACCAAAATGAAAAAAGCGAAATAGCGAATACGAGTGAAATATTGTCTGCTATCAATGGTCTTACACCTGCTTCATTAGCATTACCCAGGGAGAGAGCAATACCAGAAGATATTCTTGCGGCGATTAATTTATCAGAAGCTAGCGAAACCAATAAGGTAACTCAGCAGGAAAAGAAAGAACCGAATAAGATAGATACTGAAACTGTCCATTCGACAAAAGACATTCAAAGCGACAAAAATTCGAGTATTGCCAAGCCTGAAGTGGACACAAATCATCATTTGGAAGATAAGCTGTCGGATGTTCCAACTGGCGTTGTTATTCAGTTTGCAGCTCTTGAAATAACGAGATATGCTTCTTCTGTCGAACTTGTAGAACGTTTCATCAGCCGATTTGATTTGACTGAGTACAATTTCTATCAGCGACAGATGAATGGCAGGGCATATGTTGTCATTACTTCACAAATTTTTGCAGAGCGAGAAGATGCTGCCAATGCGATGCTGGCCTTACCAACAGAGTTACAAAATAGTGGCATTTGGTTGAAGTCAGTTTCTACCGTTCAAAAAGAAATTGAGTTAATTTCAGGCAATTAATAACTTTTTGCTATTAAAAAGTACTGTGCGCCCATTGGTCTTACTAATGATTCAAGCTACAATTCGCAGTCGTTATCACTGTAGTTTGGAATTGTTGGCCGGATGACCTATAAAAATCGTGCTTTCCTTAAATGGGCCGGAGGAAAGTTCACGCTTTGTGACGTGATCAATAAAATGTTACCGAAGGGCGAATGCCTAATTGAGCCTTTTGTTGGCGCGGGGTCAGTATTCCTCAATAGTGATTTTGAACGTTATATTCTTAACGACATCAATCAAGACTTGATTAATCTGTACAAGATTCTTCAATCGCGACCGGTACAATATATTCGTGATGCTGCCAAGTTGTTTACCGCTGAGCACAATCAATCGGATGCCTACTATGAGCACCGAAAAGCGTTTAACGACACTCGGGATACCTATGAACGTTCATTGCTGTTTTTGTACTTAAATCGCCATGGCTACAATGGCTTATGTCGATACAATAAATCAGGCGGCTACAATGTTCCGTTTGGAAAATACAAAAAGCCTTACTTCCCTGAGAAAGAGCTACAGATTTTTGCTGAGAAATCGCAGAAAGCGACTTTTGTGTGTGAAAATTATAGAGATACCTTCAATCGCGCTCAAAACGGTGATGTGATTTACTGTGATCCACCTTACGTACCGTTAAGTAAAACAGCGAGCTTCACTAGCTACGCCGGAAATGGCTTTGGGCTTGATGAACAAGCTGACCTAGCCAATGCAGCGGAAGAAACAGTTGATAAGTATAAAAAGACCACGGTATTGATCAGTAATCACGATACAATTTGGACACGTAAAATTTACGAACACGCCAATAAAATAAAGAAGTTAAATGTAGCGCGTACGATAAGTCAAAAAGGTACTGGCCGTAAAAAAGTGGGCGAACTAATGGCGCTTTATAAAGGTTAATAGCCAGTAAATTAATTAGCAAAATAACCTTCCAATTATCTAACGTTTATACAGTTTTGGCTTATTGAATGGCTTTGTTAGGGAAGCGAGGTTTAATTGGGCATGACAAGAGTAACGGCGAGAATTAGGCTTCCAATAAATAAAACTACTGCCAGTAAGCCAGCCACAATAAAATGGCTTACTTTCCCGTGATTAAAGTCCTGTTCTCTATTTTGTTCGCTTTGCACGCCAAAAAAAGCGGCACCAACACTTTTAACCGTTTGCCAAAAAGAGTGTTTTGCCATCATCGTATCCTTCCTGAACACACTAATACTTCTATACGACAGCTTAACGTACTCTTTTATATTGTACAAAAAACCGCGATAGATCGCGGTTTTTTCATTGTCAGCAAGTTTTTTTGTTAGCTAGATTATAAGGAAAAATCTAGCGAGTAAGAAACGTATACTTTAGGGTCGCCAGCTGGGCCATCTAAATCTGTGTCTGAGATACCAAAAGTAAAGCCTGACTTGCTAATGCTGATACCGTAATCGATAGAGTCTTCAGCTAACCAGTCGCCAGAGTATGAACCAATGTGAAGTGCTACTTCAGCTTCATTTGCTAAAGAAAATGAGTAGTCAACGTTCGCATAAATAGTGTCACTGAAATCACCGCCTTCACCATCCGCTAAAACAGCAAAGCCTACCGTTAATGCATCAAATGAGATACTACCGTAGATTTCAGAGAAATCTGCGTCGCCAGAAGTCTCATCAGGGTATGCGAAGTAAATAAAACCAACATCATAAGAAACTGATTCTGAGATGTTACCACCGAAGCCTGCGTATAGGTCAAGCTCGTAAGTCATGCCGTCAGCCCAGTCAGCATTTGATGCCCAAGTACCAGCGTAGAAGCCTGAATCGCCTGAGTAGTCAATGCCACCAGAGATAGCTGCTTTACCGCCAGTTTGCTCTAAACCGCGCCACAAGTAGTTACTAGTAACAGCAGCATTCGCTGACCACTCACTTGCAGATACTGCCGTCGAAACAAGTGATGTTGATGCTAGTGTCGAAGCTACTGCTAAACCTAATAGTGTTTTTTTCATGTCTTTATCTCTCTGTTTTTATTGTTATTCGAGAAATTGCAAGCTCGGTGCCTAATGTTAATTAATCGTAAGGAAAATGAAATACTCCTTAAATAACAAGGACTAAAGATAATTGGAGTGAAATAAATTCAATCATGAGTTTACTTTTTTGAACGATTTTGGTGCATCGGCTTTTGGCTAAAGGCCCAATCAGGTGCACAAAAAAACGGCATTACTTACGCTTTTACTTCAATAATGTAGCGTCATTAGGTAAAGTAGCGCTGATTTTCTTGAGGGTGAACCAATGTCTTCTTTTTTAATAGCACCATCTATTCTATCTGCCGATCTAGCTCGACTAGGCGAAGATGTCTCTAACGTATTAACCGCAGGCGCGGATGTTGTGCATTTTGATGTGATGGACAACCATTATGTACCTAACTTAACGTTTGGACCAATGATCTGCCAATCACTGCGTGACTATGGTATTACGGCACCGATCGACGTGCATTTAATGGTGTCGCCAGTTGACGATTTAATTGTTCAGTTTGCCAATGCTGGTGCAGATATCATTACCTTTCATCCTGAAGCTAGCCAGCATGTTGATAGAAGCCTCCAACTCATAAAAGATAATGGATGTAAAGCTGGCTTGGTATTAAACCCTGCTACGTCCCTCCACGTGCTAGACCACGTAATGGATAGACTTGACGTTATCCTTTTAATGTCAGTAAACCCTGGTTTTGGTGGACAATCGTTTATTCCTTCTACGCTTGATAAAATCAAGTTGGTTAAACAGAGAATCGTGGAGAGTGGACGAGATATTCGGTTAGAAGTTGATGGTGGTGTTAAAGTTGATAATATTGGCGAAATTGCTGAAGCTGGCGCGGATATGTTTGTTGCGGGTTCGGCTATTTTTTCACAAACAGATTACCGAAAAGTAATTGAAAGTATGCGTGCAGAACTTGCAGGCGTATCAGCCAAATAAGTACCGTATTTATTGCCTTGCTCAGCAGCATTTCTGGGTGAGATGAATGAAAGTAAATTAATTGTAAGAGAAGAAAATGACTAAACCAATCGTGTTAAGTGGCTGTCAGCCATCAGGTGAATTAACCATAGGAAATTACCTAGGAGCACTAAAACAGTGGGTTAATATGCAAGATGATCACGACTGTTATTTCATGTTGGTTGATCAGCATGCGATTACTGTTCGTCCAGAGCCAGCAGCACTTCGCAAGGCAACACTTGATGGTTTAGCCTTGTATCTAGCTTGTGGTGTAGACCCAGAGAAAAGCACTATCTTCATTCAGTCTCATGTGCCTGAGCATGCACAGTTAAGCTGGGTGCTAAATTGTTACACCCAAATGGGTGAATTAAACCGTATGACACAGTTTAAGGACAAATCTACCCGCGCTGGTGCAGACATCAATTCTGGTTTATTTACTTATCCGGTATTAATGGCGGCAGATATTTTATTGTACAACGCGAATCGCGTACCTGTGGGCGACGACCAGAAGCAACACTTAGAGCTTGCTCGTGACATCGCTACTCGTATGAACAATTTATACGGTGATATTTTCACTGTGCCAGAGCCCCATATTCCAGAGTTTGGCGCTCGTATCATGAGCTTGCAAGACCCATCGAAGAAAATGTCAAAATCTGACGATAATACCAATAACTTTATTGGCCTATTGGAAGACACCAAGAAAATCACTAAGAAAGTTAAACGCGCGGTAACTGACTCAGATGAGCAAGCGCGTATTTACTTTAACACCGAAGAAAAGCCAGGTGTTTCTAACTTGTTGTCATTACTTTCATGTGTGACAGGCAAGTCGATCGATAGTCTTGTGCCTGAATACGAAGACAAAATGTACGGACATTTAAAAGGTAGTGTTGCTGCAGCGGTTGTTGAATTGTTAACGCCAATTCAAGAGCGTTTCCATCAGTACCGTGAAGATCAAGCTTTCCTTGATAAAGTCATGAAAGAAGGTGCTGAGAAAGCGTCTGCTCATGCACAGAACGTTTTAAATAAAGTTTATGATGCAATAGGTTTTGTAGCTAAGCCTTAATAAGCTACAAAGTAAACTATTCTTGTTCTTTTTTCGACATTTCGCGTGTTTTATCAAACAGTTTACTTGCGTCGCCAATAAAGCCCTCTACATCGTTACTGCTCGTAACTAGGTAGCTTGGCGGCAATATAGTCGCGTTGTATTGAGGACGAGGATTGAAGTCCGGCTGTTTGCTAATTTGCATTAATGCGGTACCACCAAAGAACAGTGCTGTAATACAAGCAGCTGTGATCGCACGGCGCTTTTCTGTCATGTGGAAACCAATGTAGCAATTCAACCAGAACAAACAGAAAGCAATACTGACAGGTAGGACTCCAATAGCCCATTTAACAGGCCAATTACTTGAACTATTAAATAAGGTCAGGGCTTGAATCGCATCCGTTCCTAATAAAAGTAAATAAAACACGAAGCAAATACCGACCTGGTGCATCACTCGCGCATCATTTTTCGTTAGGTGGGAGACGAGAGCGACTAAAGCTGGCCAGACACTGAACATAAGCGTCATACCAATTGCTGGAATTAGGATTAAGGTAAAGTTGACTTCTTTTCCCTTATCCAAATAAGCCAGCCAGGCTGAAGCGAGTGCGAAAAAACAAATGGCAAAGCCGATAACTACTGGATTTCGTGCCAAATTTATTAAGGTTTCAAATGCACTGAAAGGAACACTTGGTGCGACAGGGTGATTTGGAAGTACAATACGAAGTGTGCTGTTACCTATGGTAATCACGTCACCAGATTGAACAACATGCTCATTAACTTCTTCTTTGCCATTACCCAAGAAAGAGCCATTTAAGCTACCGCAATCGCTGGCGATCCAGTTGTTGCCATCGTAGCGCAGCGCAAGGTGCTCTGGACAAACATGTGGATCGGTGACGATAACATCGTTGGTATAAGCTCGCCCTATGCTAAGGCTATGGCTATGATACTTTTGTCGTGAGAGGAGTTTGTCGCCTTTACTTATTTCTTCAATGATTAATTCCATGACACTGACTCCATAAACTGCTCAGTAAATGCCAAGGCCATTGGTTTGCTAACACCTGCGATAGTGAAATGACTGATTAACGACTGCGTATCTTTGTCAACTGATAAGCCTAAATAGAGTACATCGTATAAGTCAGGAAATTTCTTGTAGTTACGAGTACATAGAATGCTTTTGTTGTTAATACCCTGTGAGCTCGGTGCAACGATATCGTGGTGACATTTAAACTCAGTCACATCTTCTTTCGATACTTTGTTACCGGCGCTTGCATGGCTAACTTGACGTTGGTAAAGATGGTAAAACTTGAGATCGCTTACCTTCTCTGTTTCCATGTATTGGAACTGCATTTCAATCATTCCTGTGAAGAACTGATTATCAATAAACGTATCTTCATCAAGTGAGCAGGTCGCCATTGCCGTAAAAATCAGGGCTTCTGGTTTATCAGCGTTCGAATCACCCCAACAGCGAATAAAAGGTACATCAACCGTCGGAATAATTGCTGGACCAAGCTCTTTTGCTTGCCATTCACTCTCTAGTAATGTGCCGATCAACTTTTCCTGATTAGCCATTAATTGCTTCGCCATTTGCGCTTCAATCGACTCAGGCTTGGCTTTCTTGTATTCCGCAAACAACTTAGCCAATTTATCGTGAGGCACTAGGAAGCCTATTTGGTTGCCTGATGTTGCTACGTTAATACCTACAACTTGTGCAGCCTTATTGACCACCGGACCGCCGCTCATGCCAGAGTTTACAGAGCCCGTGAAATGAATCTTATCATTGAAGGTTTCTTTTTTAAGACCATTGTAGGTGCCTGGCACGACGATCATGCCTAAGTCATGGGGGTTACCGAGAGAAAACAGCTCTTCGCCTTTTAACGGTGCGTCATCAGCAATTGTAAAGAATGACATCTCACTATCAATACTGCGCTTCACCAGCGCTAGGTCGTTGATGACATCGACACTTTCTAGCGACAATTCACCCTTGTTGCCCTGATGGTCTAGATACTGAATTTGGTACTTCTGAGGTGCCTGTGCAAAACCTGAAATAACGTGATAGTTAGTGGCAATAAGCCCATCAGCGGTAATTTGGAACCCAGAACCAATCGAAGACTTTTCGCCGCTGACGTTGTCAATTAATCGAATTTGATAGAGTGATGGTGCCCATTGTTTGAAGATAGCGCCGGCTTGTTCTTCAGCCCACGACAGTGTGCAGAAGACTGACAGCACAATGGCAAAAACAGCTTTCATTTAACTTCCTACTTTTTTCTTATCACTTTATTGTGCCAAGTTATACGTAAGACCGACAGTAGTCGCTGACAAAAAATCACAAAACTTATGGGATATTTTGTAAATATTATCCTTTTGAAACGCAAAGTGAGCTTAGAGCCACTATTCCCAGCCCAATTTCTCTTCGAAATCTTTATCGAGCTTCTTAGCAAATTCTTTTGCTTGCTCGGCAACAACCTCTAGTTTTTTGTCGTTGTCAGTTTGAGGGGTAAAGGCAGGAACACTCGTTGGGTAGCCGGCTTCGTCAACAGCCATAAAGGTGATAAAACAGCGGTTAGTCACTACAGGTTTGCTACCTTTTGGATCACCAGCACACACCACCACGTATATGTGCATACTGGACTTACCCGTGTGGACAATTCTTGCTTCAACGCTGATCATCTGTCCTACTAAGATAGGACGAATAAATCGAATTGCATTGGCTGATACCGTAACACAGTAATGTTTGCTCCATTGAGCTGCACACGCGTAAGACGCTTGGTCGATCCATTTCATCACCATACCGCCATGAACTTTGCCGCCAAAGTTAATATCAGTGGGCTCTGCTAGAAATCGAAAGGTAACGATGTGATCAGTATTTGTGTTGTTATTCTCTTCGCTATTTGCGCTTTGGTTGGCATCGATAGTCATAGGCGGACGCTTTCTCATTCGTGATGATATAAAGACATCTTAAGTATAGCCGACAGTATCGCTTTGCGTTTTCGTCAGCATAGTAAAGATGCGGCATATTTGGCCAAACCGCATCTTTCACCTAATGTTGTTCGCGAAGCGAGTTAGGAAATAACGTTAGCGTTTAAAACGGCTTAGTCCAAAAAATGAGCATAACAGTAACCAAAACAGACTACCACCACCACCGCTACCAGTGTCTGGTTGTGACGTATTGTCCTCATCAATCAACGTGTTAGGCGTTTTGCTCAATGCGCTGTCGGTAACGACTGTTTCATCTATGATATCGACAGAATAGATCGTGACGAAATTTTCGTAGCCTGGTGCTTCGCCGCTTGTACATTGTGTGCCCGTGTAATTAACCATTGGCGTAGCACCAAAACTGTTACTACAACGAGTTAATTCATTAATCGCCTCGAGCACAGGCATGTCTTCTTCAACCACTTGGCCAAATACAGTGAAACCACCATTTTGCACATCAAGGTTGGCACTGTTATCGGTCATGTTGAAAAACCACTGACTTGTGGCACTGTTGGCATTTCCAGAAAGCTTTGCCATGGCAATTGTGCCTTTCACATTAGACCAAACAGGTTCATTAACAACCGCGTCATCGGTATCGATGAATCCGAAGTTGAAACCGTCGTCTTGATATTTGAATCCACCACCTTGAATGACAAAGTTAGTTTCAACACGGTGGATTAATGACTCGTTGTAATCACCATCGGAAACATAATTTAGGAAGTTATCAACCGTTTTAGGAGTTGTTTCATCATGTAAGTTTACGCGGACGTTCCCTTGTGAGGTCACAAACTCAACAACGGTTGCATTGGCAATAGTTGGGATTAAAAGCGTGCTAGCGACAAGGCCACAGAGGCGAGAAGAGTGTTTCATATTTACTGCTTATTGTTAGAAAATTTCGCTTCGTATCATAGCCATCTTCGGTGCTTGAGGCTAGTGCGAATTCTCAGCTGTTTGAACGAGTTGTGAACAACTGTTTACTCACGCGTTAACCTTGCGAGTAAACAGTATATAGAGCCCATTTTTAGGAAGTGTTAGATGGCAGAAGAACGTGCTAGTTGATCTTTACCAGCTATCTGATAGCTCATCCAAGCTGCAACTCCTGCAAAGGCCATCAGCAGTATCTGCCACCACGAGAAGTTTGCTTGTAATGTGTATCGCAAAACCGCCAATAAACCAAAGTAGCCAATCACGGAGTATTGCACCCAATAGCCTAATAGACTGCTGTAGCGATTGTGCTCGCTGTATTGGCTGATAAAGCGAGAAAACTTCAAACTAACTATCGCAAGTATTGAAACCATGGCGCCAACGAGGATAAATGAGCCCCATACCATTAGCTCAGGCCAGCCAATAACTTGTGCCGATTTTGCAGGCCCAGACCAGAGTGCGTCCCAGCTTACTGCCAATATCAAGCCCAAGGTTACAAGTAATTGAGATTGATTAGATTCCTGCTCAGCTTGGCTTAGCTGTTTTATCTCCGCATTAAGATAAAGAAATATGCAGGTAAAGGCGATGATACCAATAATAGGCGCTAAGCTAGGGTGCAGCTGCACACTAAAATATGCGAGTAGGTAACCTATCATCGGAAATAAGGTATGGGTTGCTGAAACACCTATTATCCAGAGCATTGCTATACGAAAATTATGTAGCTGCTTCGCTCGGGCTACCGTCGCGATAGCAACGTCAAAGCCTATACCTAGTCCCATCAATAGACTGGCAAGGGCAAAATCGAACATTGGCAAATCCATTAGCGTTTCACCTTATTCGCAAGCGTAACCTTACTGGTTTTGTGCCAATTTAAGCGGATATCCCATTGATGTTGATGCTCTGGATGCAGCGGTGGAATCTCTTCATCAATTTCAAGTAGAACATTACTTGCCGTACCTAATGTTGCATCACGGCCATAGATAAAGCTTTGTTCCTCAACAATGGTTTTATATGCCTTGTTAAGATCAAGCGCGCGTCGTTTAGACGGCGTGATTAAGCTATAAATATCAGGCAATGATTTAACTTTCTCGATGTCGACACTACCGTCTTTTTTGAACCAACGCGTTAGCATCTCTTGGTTTTGACGGAATTCGTCACCGCCGCGAACACGTTGAAGGTAAGTTAAGTATTCCCCTTGCTTTTCACCAACATTCGGTGCGTCTTGCATTGACTTTAAGTCGATGTAGCCCCAGCCATTTACACCGGCAACTTTGCGCGGGAAGCTGAACGTTTCATCGATAATTGCGCCAACACTTTTATGACAGCCGGTACAGAAAAATTGTTCTTCGTGGTTTTGCTGGCGTAATTGGCCCTGTTCATTTTCAATGAAGCCTAATAACGTCCAACCGTGTTTATTACTGACCCCGTCGTGGCCGAAATCATTGGCATATGGCAGGTTTTCAAAATGTTTCTCTTTACGCTCTAAGTAGTAACGACCTTTGAGCTCTCCCAGCGTAAGAAACTTCTTCTTCACCATGTAACGTACTTCTTTCATACGCGGAGAAACGCTAATGTCACCTTCATCATTCACATTCACATAACGCACCGTATGTAGAAAAGCAGTACCTTCAGGGTAAAGCATTTTGTGAAGTGGAACTTCCTTGGCATCACCAACGTAGTTTTCGCTTCGGACAACTTCGTTAACTTTCGCTGTTAAAACGCCGTCGTCATTGAGATCGGCACCGATAAGTTGCTCGTTAAGTGAAATCGACGTAGTTTGCTGGGTATCTGCTATCGCCATTTCTACCAATGCCAAATTGGCATAGTAAACATCACGTGAGTATTTGCCATTTACCTGCATAAATGCCTCAGGTAAGCGAATCATTACATCATCTGTTGAACCATTAGTAGGCCAAAAGGTACTTGGCATCGGCTTGTAGTTAAATGCTACCCAACCAGAGCCATCTTTTGCGAGACCGTGTTCGTCAAATGCGGCAGCGCCCAAATGTAAGTTTCGAACTTCTGGGATAATGCCTTGCCAGTCAGATTGCTTTAGTTGCTTGATAAATGGCGTGTAATTATCTTCGTTGATATAGCTTAATATCGCTTTGTCAGAAATGCGCGAAATTGCTTGCGTTCTATCTTGAAACAAGTTGCGCCAGCTGTTGGTTACGCCTAAATCGGAAAATGCATAGCTACCTTGCTGGAACCCATCGTTTAATTTATTAGGACGCAACGGTTGGTCGTGATAGCTTTGATGGCAGACGTAACACGGGTTATTGACCTGATCAGTTTTGGTGTAGCACTGCGGTGGAATAGGTGCTTCACGATTATATATTTGGCCTGCTTCAAGCCATTTCTTCGCTGGTAGAGGCCCTGTGGGCGCGACTGGCTGTGTCATTGCTTGGCTTGGCGTGTGAGTCGCAGCAGCTGTTGTTGAACTATCATTTTTTTTGCTAGCACTTTTGTTATTAGCAATATGCTCGCTAGCTTTCGAGTTTGCCTCTAATTGACTTTGAGGTTGCTTGGCTGGCATTTCTGCCGTTATTGAGTCGTTATTACAACCGCTGAGTAAAGTACTAGCAGCAATTACAATTAATAAAATCTGTTGGATACGCATGTTCTTTTTCTCTTCAACGCTAAAAACTAAAAAAGCGATTGGAGAATAATCTCCAATCGCATAGCCACTAAGTGACTGATAAATTAGTCATTAACTGAAGGGTCGTACATCCAAAGGGTGTTGTTAGCTTGACCGCCATCTTCACCGATTAAGATGCGACCATCTTCCATCACAACAACGTTGTCTGGCTGTGATAAGCCGTTTGCGTCACACTCTTCGATACCTTCAACGTTTCGTTCAGCAGCACCCATAAGTACCGGCTCGATGCGATTTACGTCGTAGTCATCACCAAGTGGCATACGGTAAACACCACCACAATCTTTAACGCGAGCACTTAACTGAATATCGCCTTCACCATCAATCATGCCGCGGTCAATATCAGAAATAGCAAAGTAAACGTAAGCGGTAGTCGCTGGATCACCATCTTCTACTAGTGTTTGCGCACGATTAGTATTGATGTTGATACCTTCAAACTTACGCCATTCTGCCGTAGCACCTTTTGCACGTGCAGCTTTACGTGATTCTAAGAAAGCAATACGGTTATCCATTGCTTGGCCAGCAGTCACTGTGCTCGGGTAAGTCTCAGCACCTTCGTAGCCAGCGCTAACTGCATCAGCTGATTGAGTATCAGCAGCACCGTAGTTAGCTGCACCAGCTGCCCATGCAATAGCATCAGCATCTGTTAGGTAGTTACTGCGACCGTCTACGTAGTCAGATGTATCAACGCCATCGAAGTCAGCAATCCAGCCTTCAATTTCATCTTGGTTACCGCTTGCAAGTTCAATCCATGAAATGTCGAAACCAGTTACTGCTGGCTCTGTGCTACCTGCATCTTGCGTTAGTTTAGCCGCGTATAACGTACCTGAGCTCAAGTCACCTGCTGCATCAGCAACGAATTTGTAAAATACACCGTCAGTGCTGTCTTGTGATAAGTACACCGTACGTTGATCAGGCATTACAACCGCATTTTCATGTTCGAAACGACCTAAAGCGTAGCGCTTAACAGGCGTAGCAATGCCCGCTGGATCAGTAATTTCTACGATGTAGTGGTAACGGTATGTATTTGGGAAGATTGTTGCTTCTTCAGCATTTGTCGCACCAGCGTTGATGAACTTAGCAAGCTCTTCACGAGAAGCGTTGCCAGTATCTGACGGATCGTTCCATGAGTATGAAGCATCACCGTTGTTACCCCACTCTTCTGAAGTTAGTGGTGTATTCCAAGGTGTTACTGAGCCGAAACAGTTAGCAACTGTGCCGTATAAACCGAAATCTAACATGCTGACGTCAGTGTTATCGATAGTCCACTTGCCTGTTTGTGCGTTTTTCTCTAACTTCACGCGGCTCATGCCACCAGGGAAGTATTCCCAGTTAGTGAATAGATAGCCTTCATTAGCACCTGTAGAAATGAAACCGTTGTAGTCAGGCCAGCCTTCAGCAACAGAACCAGGCTCTTGTACACCATTTGCGCCAACTACTTTACCTAAACCGTTAGGCAAGTTACCGTCGAAATCATCACCATATTGCGCAATGATTTTGTATTCACCGTAAGCAACTTGTACTGTTTCTTTTTCTGCATCAGAAATTGGAATTGGTGTAGAAATAGCATTCTTTGGAATCTTGTTGATGTTAACACCTTCAACAACGCCCATGCCGCCGCGGTTGTGTACTTTACCTTCAGCGTCAGCTTCGTCATTCACATCATCAGGGTGTTGGAAGTTGAAGAATAAATCACCGTCTTCAGTAATAAATGCACCAGTAACTTCTGCACCTGTTGGCACAGTTGCTAAACGAACTAAACCAGCCGGTTGCATTACGCCGCGATCACCTGATTGACCATCAGCACCGTCTTGACCGTTTGCACCATCTTGACCATCAGCACCGTCTTGACCATCTGCGCCCGCTTCACCAGCAGGGCCAGCAGGACCCGTTGCGCCGTCGCGACCATCATCACCGTCACAAGCAGTTAAACCCAATAATATTGCAAGTGCTAGCGCACTTAGTTTTAAGTTATTCGATTGAAATTTTGACATTTTTTATTCCGTATCTTTTTGTTATTCCAAGCTAAAATTGCCCTGGTGCTGGCTGTGCCTATAATTTTTTATTTCGGCAACAGCGAGTGAGATAGCCAAGGGAGGTTAAAGTCTGAGGGCTTGGTTTGACACTTTGATGACTCAATAATGACTAACGGATGAACAAAAAATGACCTCAAGATTTCAGTAAATTGATAGAAAAGTGACAGGTGTCATCAAGGTGAAAACAAACTGAAATGTGAGATGTTGGGTGGATATGATTTAGATTTTAAGCAACAGCTTCTTGGATAGATACGGAATTGGCGTCGGGGATATAGAAATGTTTGTTGTTAAGGTTTAGCTATTTTTCTGCAACCTTAGCTAAGATACAGGCGCCGATGGAAGATTTTCTGGTAACAAGTTCCGAGTCAGTTTTAGTGGTCGCAGGCTTCTTTATTTGTTTTCCGGATTGCTCATTCATTAAGCTGATTTTCAATGCCATCAACTCCCTGGAGTCGGTTGCAGCGAATGAAGAGAGCGATAATATGCTTACAGCTAGTAACCCTGCCGCTTTTTGTACACGCATGACATTAATCCCCTTACGTTTCTTTACATCTTTTTTACATCAAGCTTACGAATAGTTTCGTCGTATGGAAAATAAGTGTACGAATAGTTTCGTCGTATGGCTAATATTTGTTTGCAACAAAGTGTAACAGGTTATTTATCCTGTTAAATTTGACACAATTACTGGTATTATTGCGTCTTATCTCCCTTCTTTAAGATCTATGCGTTGTCGGTATATGGAACGTTTTAAAATATCTAGCTTGTTTATCCTACTAAGTATTTTTCTCGCAACTACATCTGTTTTTGCATCCACTTTATTTACGCGAGATGAACAGCCTGATTTCGGCGAATTAATTAATTTTAAAACGAGTGACTTGTGTCAAGTGGCGGAAGCATCTTCGAAATATCTCAGTGAGCATGAATCTGACAGTAAAGCGGTCCATGCGGGTGAAGTGATCGGTCATGGTGTAAGCCTTGCCCGTGTCAAAGACACGTTAGCATTTATCTGCCAGACCTATCGAGAGGATGTGCGCGCAGGCAGTAATAGCCGTTTGCATCAACAAGCTTTTCTAAAAGCACACTTTGAGTTTATTCGTTGGCAACCAGACAAGGTTACTGCCTCTTCTATTGCTGAAAAAAGTAGAAACAAGATCAAGTCCCGTTTGCTCAACAAAATTCCCGAAAAACAGCTACTGCTAACCAAGTATTACACAAAGCTGTTGGAAGGTAGTAATGTTCGAACAGAGCACTATAATCAGGCGCTTTATCAATTGCCAATAGATGAACAAGACCTCACGCTTACCGAAGCAGATAAGCAAAAGGATATCCTTACTCGATATCGTTATACACGCCAGGACATTATCAATGGTGCTTTACTTGAAAAACAACTGGCTAAGCCTATTGTTTGGCTGACAGAAGAGGCACTACACGATGTATTATTGCAGGGGACAGGAGTCCTCAGTGTTGAGGGGGAAATCCGTTATTTCAATGTTCACCGTAACAATGGGATTGCATATGACTATGCCATCGGTAAACGCGAGCAAGCCAGATATTGGTATTTTGCAGAAGTCTCCAGTATTTTAGGTTATGGACAAGAAATCGAAGATAAAATAGTCATCAAACCTCGCGTGACATTGGCTGGCAATATCAAACAACTTGGTTTGGGTAAGTTAATGCTACTGAGCTTCAACGTAGATCAAAAGCCACAGGCACATCTAGCGATTCTAGCAGACGAAGGCGGCGCTTTTGACAACAATTTATTCCAACTCGATTTTTTAGTAGATAGCTATCGTGGTTGGGAAGACTATTACCGTGCTAATAAGCACTTGCCTGACTACGCAAACGTGTGGCTTCTGTTAAAAAAACAATCTCAAGGTAAACCTTAATGGCGCGCTTAAAGCAAACTTATCCTGATACTGGCTTTTTTGGTATCGGCATTGTTAACAACGCCGATGAATTAAACATCGGTACCTTGTGGCGCAGTGCCTATATCATGGGAGCGTCTTTTATTTTTACAGTGGATAGAAAATATAAACGCCAGACTTCAGACGTGGTCAATGCGTGGCAGAAAGTACCACTTTATCACTATGATGATATTGAAGGCTTGTTAGCAAATTTACCCTATGACACTCAACTGATTGGTGTTGAGCTTGATGAGTCCGCTAAGGCTATTGAAACCTTTGAACACCCTCATCGATGTATTTATTTACTGGGTAATGAACAACATGGCTTGCCTCGTCAGGCGCTAGATAAATGTCATCAGTTAGTGCAATTACCAGGTAACTACAGCTTGAATGTGTCAATCGCTGGCAGCATTGTCATGTATGATCGAACGGCTAAGCTCAAGCGTTAATCGCTTCTTTTAATTTTTTCTTTAAGCTTTAGGGATTATCCATGGATTTTATTCAGGAATTGGCGTGGAACAACCGCCATATGGTACGTACAGCCAATGTTGTAGCGCAATTGGGTGACTGTACGGGTAAGAAAATGGCGGTGAGCACACACTTAGATATTAAGATGCTCGCTTTTTATGAAGGTTATCTACGCCAAGGCGGCGAATTATTCGTGACGACCTGTAACCCAACGACAGTGCGAGATGAGGTCGTTGAATATTTGGTGTCTTTAGGTGCTGAAGCTAATGCCCATAAAAATATGTCAGACAAAGCATGGCAGCAATCGCTGCATGATGCATTAGACTGGCAGCCACACTACCTTTGTGAATTTGGCGCACAGTTGGGTAGCATTTATCATCAAGGGGCGGGTAATAGTGTTATAGCAAGTCTTGAAGGTACTGGTTCTGGTGTATCAGCGCTAAAATCTGTGAAGCTTAAGCATCCGGTATTTAACTGGGACGATCTGGATGCTAAAGAAGGCTTACATAACCGACATATGGTGGGCTTAACGGCTTGGCAGGCGTTTATGGAACGTACTCACTTATCACTGCATGAAAAGAAGGTATTGATCATTGGGTACGGTCTTGTAGGGCAGGGCTGTGCTTTCTCTGCCAAAGCCTTTGGTGGGCAGGTGATGGTGGCTGAGCGAGCTCCTTCACGTGCACTCCAGGCAGCTTATGACGGTTGGCATTGCGAGTCGCTAAACGATGCTGTTAGCCAGGCTGATGTAGTGGTGACAGCAACAGGTGTCTCAGGAGTGCTTTCCGAGCAAATGTTAACTAAGTTAAAAGCAGGTGCGTTTGTGATGAATGTCGGGCATGTTAGCCATGAAATTAGGCTCGATGCGATGACGGATTATCAGGTGACTGAGCTTATGCCAGAAATTTTTGAGTATCGCCAAGGTGAACATTTCTTCTATGCATTATCAAATGGTGCGATGTTTAACTTAACGGCTGGCTATGGTGATAGTTTAAATGCGTTTGATGTATCTTTAGCCTTGATGGCGGCTGGCGTTAAACACATTGTTGAGCAAAGCGAGGCTTTTCCAGCGGGTATGCATATGTTGCCTGAAACGGCATGGAAACCATTCTTAGCGTAAGCAGTCCTTGTTTATTGATGCGTTAGCGTGATCGCTTTACGTGGCTAGGTTTACGTAAGCGAGTTAACGCCAATACTTGTCGGTTAACGTTTCAGTATAAACTTACGCTGAGCACTGTAAGATGAGCATTTTAAGTTAGCTTGGTTAACTGACAAGTAAGGGTTCAATACTCTGTTGCGGCTTGGCTTCCTTATCCACATCACGCTCTGTCTCAGGATGTTTGTTATCTTGTTCCGCAGTTGCCTCATTCGGAGTTTCTTGGAGTTGCTTGGCACTATGTTCTGCTGGCACAAAGCCAAGCGGTGCATCAATTAGGAGTTGAATGATTTCTGAGACATTCTCATCTTTCATCGCATCAGTTAAGCGCGCCAGCAATTGGTGTACATCTGCCCAACTGATAGATATTTCGTTAGCAGTAAGAATACGCTCATGCTCCGTTTGTTGGGCATTGTCATCAATGAGCAACTCTTCGTATAGCTTCTCACCTGGGCGAAGACCCGAATAGTTAATTTCGATATCCCCTTGAGGATTTTCGGCATCTTTAATCGTTAAGCCCATTAAGTGGGTCATTTTTATCGCAAGGTCGACAATTTTAACTGGTTGACCCATGTCGAGGACAAACACATCACCGCCTTTACCCATAGCCCCCGCTTGAACTACCAGTTGAGCGGCTTCAGGTATCGTCATGAAGTAGCGAATGATATCAGGGTGCGTGACGGTAATAGGACCGCCACGTTTAATTTGCTTTTTAAATAATGGAACCACTGAGCCTGACGAGCCTAGTACATTGCCAAATCGCACCATAACGAACCGCGTGTTGTGATCGCGCTTGGCAAGACCTTGTAAGATAAGCTCGGCTAAACGTTTCGTTGCACCCATTACGTTAGTTGGACGCACCGCCTTATCTGTTGATATCAACACAAATGTCTCTACATCACAGAACACAGCTGCTTGTGCAATTTCAAACGTACCAAGGACGTTATTCGTGATACCGGCAACGACGTTTTGTTCAACCATCGGTACGTGCTTGTAGGCGGCTGCATGGTAGATGGTTTGCACCTTGTGCTGCTCAAAAATGCGCGTCATCAACATGCCGTTTTGTACGTTACCTATGGTCGGTATAACCGGAATCTCTTGTGCACTTTCTGCTTGTAGTTCTTTGAGTTCTTGATTTATTTCGTACAAATAAGCTTCGCTGACATCAAGTAACACCAACTTTGTGGGCTTCTGCATTAGTATTTGACGACATAATTCTTTACCAATAGAACCGCCAGCTCCAGAAACGAGTACCACCTTATCTACAATATTTGCCTGTAGTAATTCTTGAATTGGTTCTACCGGCTTTCTGCCGAGAAGCTCATCGATAGACACTTCACGAAGTTCATCTATGCGCTTCTTACCAGAAACAATGTCATACATAGACGGAACGGTTAACAGCTCAAGTGCAAATGGCTCTAAACGCTGGACAATTCCAGTCATACGTTCAGCGCTAATGTTTTCGACTGCAATCAATACTTTAAAGTGTTTGTACTTAGCAATGAGTCCGTCAACGCCGTCCAGTCCCATTATCTTGATACCAAAGATACTACGACCGTGATAACGTTTTTTCTCATCAAGTATCGCTAGTACTTGGTATTTTTTGCCTTGGCTTAATACATTCGCAAGCTGTCTACCTGTTGTACTTGCGCCATATATAACGACGCCTTCACGTTCATCAAATAAGCGTTCACCAACCAGTAGACCAACGAGTAAACGAGCACCTGCAATTGGTAGTGAAGACAATACTAAAAAAGAAAATGGAATAGAACGAGGTATAAATGCGTCAACTAGCTGTGCTGAGAAATAGCAAACAATGGCTGCAGCTGACAAAATCGTTATAACTTTCAGCGATGCTTTCGCATTGAAATAGCGAGTTACGGAAGAATAAACGTCAAACAAGTAAAAACAAGCTAACGTGAATACACTGGTAACGATAAAGACGGTTAGCTCTGCAACCGAAAAGGCGATGATGTCACCACCTAAGCGTAAAAAGAATGAGATGAAAAAGGCAAATGACAAGGCCGCTAAGTCAAAGCTCAGCGCAATCAACAATTTAAACTTGCTTGAAATAAGATCAATACGTCTGATCATTAAACTAACACCTTGAAACTAATATTTTACAGTGACCACCAGATAGCTACGACTTTCTATCGGACGTCCTTATCACTGTTTTTCGTATACAACTATCTAGGCGCGTTTTTTGTACCGCTGTTCATATTACAAGCTTTTACATTAAAGTCACGAAATAATTATTTACATTTCATTTACATTTGTGAAATTAAATTATTAATATGCTCAATGGTTTGGCGTGTTTTGTTAATTTCTTTTTGCAAAAGTGTCGGATGGACAAGGAACATTAAGCTTGTTTCACCTAGCTGTTTTGCATTGGTTAAACATTCTTCAGGTCTTAAACCTGTACCATCAAATGCTTTTTCTTTATAGACCTCAGAGCAACTGCCCGAATAACACGGTACGCCTAGTTCGATAAATTGATCGACAATTTTATCTCGGCTCCATTCTGCTGGCAGTCTTTCAGGAATGACTTGCACATAGCATTTGTAATAAGCGTGCTGAATACTCTCTGGCGGGATAAACACATCGATCCAAGACACTTTCTCACAAGTTGCTAGAATTTGCGCAGCGTATGATGCTCGCGTTGTCTGCCACTCTGGCATGCGAGCAGTTTGAATGCGTCCGATTGCAGATTGCATTTCTGTTAAACGCCAATTGGTGCCAAATGACTCGTGCAGCCACCGGTAACCAGGTGGATGTTCTTTCTCATAAACCGCATGATACGATTTACCATGATCTTTAAATGCCCACGCTTTTCGCCACAGAGATTCATCGTTGGTGGTTAACATGCCGCCTTCACCACCCGTGGTCATTATTTTGTCCTGACAAAAAGACCAACACCCAATGTCACCAATGCTGCCAACAGCACGACCTTTGTATTTCGCCCCATGCGCTTGTGCGCAATCTTCGATGACATATAAATTTTTCGTTTTTGCCAGTGTCATGATGCCATCCATTTCACAAGGCCACCCGGCGAGGTGAACACAAATGATGGCTTTAGTACGTTCACTCAGCACCGGAGCAATCGTTTCAGGGGTAATGTTCTGACTTGCTAGATCAACATCTGCAAACACGGGAGTAGCGCCAGCATTGATAATGCAGCTAATGGACGCAATAAAGGTTCTTGGCGTTACGATAATCTCATCGCCTTCACCAATATCTAGGGCGTGAAGGGCCAAATCTAATGCGAGTGTGCCATTAGCGACGGCTACGGCATACTTAGTGTCGGCAAAGGCAGCAAATTCATCTTCAAAGGCTCGACCTTCGGTACCTGTCCAGTAGTTCACCTTATTCGATAACAATACGCGCTGAACCGCGTCAGCTTCTTCTTGTGTAAACGATGGCCAAGGTGAAAAAGGCGTATTTAACATTTTGCCTCCACTGCTGGTAAAGTTTTTAAAGCTCTCGCGGGATTACCGACGAACACCGTATTTTCAGGAATGTCTTTTGTTTGCACGCCGCCCATGCCCAACATGCCGCCTTGGGCAATAGTGAGCCCTTGCCTAATGGCAGCACCAATACCCACTTCGGTAAAGTCTTCTAGGGTAACATTACCCGCTATTGCGGCCATTGGAGCAAGCGTAACAAAGTCACCAATGCTGCTTTCATGGCTTACGGTGTCAGATGGATTTAAGACGGTGTGACGACCAATATTAACCTCTACAGTCAAAACACAGCCGGGAAAAATAATTGATCCTTCGCCAATGCTGACACTTGATGATTTGATAACACTAGGGTGTATTAATGTCGCAAATTGTGGCGAGCTTCCTTGAGGGGTTGTTTGTAACATTTTTTTGTACACTACATAACGAATACGGGGCGAACCGATAGCGATGATAAAATGGCAATCAGAGTAATCCACCCATTTGGCAGCTGTTCCTAAGACTTCAGCTCCCATTATCTGCTGACCAAGCATCTGGGTATTATCGTCTAATAGGCCAACGATTTGATAGCCGCATTCCTGCGCTAACCAAACAACTTCTTTAGCTAAGCCCCCAGCGCCAATCACAATTAGTTTTTTCATTACTCGTTTCCTGTGAATTTGCTGATGGTTGCCTGACCTTCAGCAGAGATATCACTGCGTTTTAGCACTTTTACCACCGTAAGCAGCAGGATTTTAACATCAAGCAAAAATGATTGGTGCTCTACGTACCAGACATCCAACGCGAACTTCTTTTGCCATGTTAATGCATTGCGGCCATTAACTTGTGCCCAGCCAGTAATACCCGGTCTAACATTATGTCGTTTGGCTTGTTCACTTGAATACAGAGGTAAGTATTCCACCAACAGGGGCCTTGGCCCAACCATGCTCATATGCCCAATTAGCACGTTACATAGTCCCGGTAACTCGTCTAAGCTAGAGGCACGCAAGAATTTGCCAAATGAGGTGAGGCGTTCGCTGTCCGGCAACAAGTTCCCCAGCTCATCTGTTTCACTTGTCATTGAACGAAATTTATACATTTTAAATATTTTGCCATGTAACCCCGGTCGCGATTGGCTAAACAACACTGGTGAACCTAGTTTTGTGTGCACCAGTAAAGCGGTAATTAAAATCAAAGGGCTTAGTGCTAGCAACAAAGTCAATGCCACTAATAAATCAAACAACCTTTTCATTTGTATCCCCCGATTTATTCTCTTCAGTTGCGGAGCTATTGGTACTTAAGCCATTATCCTTGTCACTGGGGTTACCATTGTGCGAGCTGGAACTTTTCATACCAAACTGTGCTTGATAATACGCAATAAATGCATTGATAAGGTGCTTTTCGTCAAAGTCAGTAACTACTCGTTGGTAAGCTTGCTCGCTGAGTTTATTCGCCAATGCAGGAGAATCAATAAGCTGCTGCATTAGTTGCGCTAGCGCTTCGACATTTTTAACGGGATGTAATAAGCCACTATGATTGTCTTCTATCGCGTCTGATAAACCGTAAATATTTGATGCAATAGCCGGCAACTTACAGGCTGCAGCTTCAATAATGACATTGCCAAAGCCTTCACGATGACTCGGCAACACCAGACAATCTGCCATGCTGTAAAAGTCATTGATGTTGCGTTGGAATCCCAGAAATTCCATGTTGCTTTGTTGGTTTATTTCCTCAGAAAAGTCTTCTTCATCGGCACCAATAAATAACAGTTTTATGGGGCGTTTAGCTGTTAAACGGCGGAATGCTGTCAGTAGTTCCTGAATGCCTTTTTCTCGATTTAACCGACCTACAAATAGAAACACGAAAGTGTTTTCGTTTATGCCTAAATTATCTCTTAACTGGTGGCGCGCATTTTGATTGTGCTGGAATTTCTCAAGGTTAACCCCTGAAATAGAGCCTTTCGCTAGCACTGTGCACTTGATATCGGTGGTAATGCTGTTTTCGAGTATGAATTGACGCTGTGATGGACTGTCTGCTAAGCACGCAGTAGTGAGCAAAGCTGAAAGCTTATCTAGCCATTTCAAAAGCTTACGTTTAATACCTGTTTTGGTTGCCCATACCTGACCTGTAAACGTGTGAAAACGATTAGGTACTCGAGCCAGAAAGGCCGCTAATTGAGTCACAAGCCCTGCTTTAGGTGTAACGGAATGAACTACATCAAACTGCTCTCTTCGAATGAGTAGCCATAAATTAAAAAGCGACAATATGTCTTTAGCGATACTGGGCTTTCTCGCTATTTCGATATCGTGTAACGTCACTTTAGTGCTGACTTTATCCACGCTGGTATGCCCACTCAGTGATGTTGCAAAGTGCACATCATACTCGTCAGCTAACGTATTGAGGTAGCCACTTAAAAACGCTGACGCAGTTTGAGGTACAGCGGTCACAAATAGTATCTTTTTCAATTGAAACCTCTCACTTGGCACCTCTCAGTTGATCGAGTTTGTGTTGAAGCGAAGCCAATGACTCCTTGTTTTGTTGCGTATCTTTGTTTCGCAACTTAAGTAACCAGTCAGCCTTAGCTGACATATTGAGTAGGTAGACGATTGCCACTTTGATTCTCATTAACGCAGTAAACTTCACTTTTTGTAGCAAGGTTAAATGCCGAAAATACTGTTGGTGTACCAGTGAATATTGATTCCGGTAGGCAGTAATTGCTTTCTCTGGTGAAACGCTACTCTGTTCGCGGTAGTAATAGAGTGGTTGAGGCAAAAAGCCAACGTCTAGGTCCTTTTTGAGCGCAGCATCAATCCATAATTGATAGTCTTCCATGAGCTTTGCTGATTCATTGTAAGGATTGCGTTGATACCAAGTCTTCCTTGCCATGATCGTAGCGTGCGCAATATTGCTACGGCCAAAAATTGCAGCGGTCGCGTCTATCGATGTCGTGTGTGACATCGGTGGTAATCGATAGCCAATCACTTTTCCGTCATCCGTCATAGAGCATAGGCCAGTCGATACTAAACTTGCGTTTTGATGCTCATCCAAATACTTCACCTGCTGCTCTATTCGTGTTGGGCAAATTAAGTCGTCAGCATCCATTCGCGCCATGTATTCACCCGAGGAAAGTTCGATAAGTTGGTTAAGCCTTGCCGGTAGTCCGAGGTTCTGCCCGTCGTTAATAACCTGAATTCTTTCGTCATTAAAAGACTCTGCGATTGTCAGCGAATCGTCTGATGAACCATCATTGAGCAAAATGAGTTCAAAGTCTTGAAAAGACTGCTGAAGAACTGAGGTTATCGTTTCTCTAAACACTTCGCCTGGGTTATAAAATGGAATACCAATACTAACTTTCATCTAGAGTCCTAAAATCGGGTTAAAGCGATAGGGGGTTAAATTACTAAACGTTGACATGGTCATGAAGAAATACGCCATCATCAGCGCACATCCAGCAAATATTAGAATCAGTCTTGTTTGCGTATCTCGAAAGCTCATGATAGTCATTGGCAACAGGAACATGTTGAGCTGAGTGAAATAGACACTTAATCGTAAAAAGCCAGACGGGTCGATTCGCAAAATAATAGAAATGATGCTCACTAGCACACCAAGGAAATTAAGCGCAAGAAGCACGTCAAATCGCCTATTGGCAAGTGCTCGCGTATTTGTCATTCGCACCATGAAGAACCATGCGAACAAAACAATATTAAACATTGAGACAAGCACGCCACCACTTTCTGAACGTTTGGTTCCATATCCGGAATAGCGACTGTCGATGCCCGAGGCGATCGAAATAAACGTTTGGAAGAAGACGATAAAAACGACAAATGCGAAAAGTATGAGTGCTATTTTTCGCGGCTTAATGTTACCCCTAAACATGAAGTAAAGCGGTAAACACAATATCATCGACTTGTGAAACAGAAAGCCTATAGCGATAGACACTAAGTACTTTATTGGCTGTTCTTTAGTGATAAACAATGTTGAAATTGCAAAGATAGCAATCGAAATGGCTTGTCTGTTACCGTTGAGCTGAAAATAAAACGGACCGATAAACAACAAGGTAAAAAAAGAGAGTGTTTTTAAATTGAATTGTTTAATCACATAGAGATAACAGGCAGTGACTATGCAAGCGGTCAGTGTAAATAGCGCATAGTAATTGTCAGTCCACAAATGGCCAATGGCACTCAGCGACCAATAGCCTACTTCGCCGTGTTCCTGGGCCATTTTAAATGCGTCTTTGAATGTTACGATATTGTCAAAAAAGTAAACGTAGGTGCCACTGTCTGTACCTATTTTTCGGAACTTAAAACCTGCGATAACAATGAGCGGAATTGCACAAAGCAACAAGAATAAATAGCGTGCATTGTCGCTCAGTTTTTGTTTGTAGCCAGCGTAAAACAGAGCGAGCGCAAGAAAGTTGGCAAAAAAGTAAGGCAGCATCTGTCACAAGTCTCTGTTTTTATTGGAATAGTGTGCTTTTGTCGACGCGGTGAGGCTAGGGTCATTGGTTGGTGTATTTTGGTAAAGTGCTAAATAACCATTGACCATTTGTTTGTCGGATAACGTTTCGGAAAAGCTACTCGCAAGGGCTTCACGGTCCACTGTTACTTGTTGATTTTCATTCGTTAGCTTTTCAATAGCGGCAACAAAACTGTCGTAAGTGAAATCAAATATGGCAACACCAGAGGGAATACAAGAAGCGATCTCGCGGTGTGGTTCTATATTTGACAATAAACAGGGAGCGCCCTTCGCTAGAGCCTCTATTACCGCCATCGGCATGCCTTCAGTGAACGAAGCGTTAACAAATAGGGCGTTAGCAGCGATTTTGCTAGAAAAATCTTCATCAAAGCCCAAAAAGTTGATTTGCTCAGATTGCTGCGCTTTTAGTGTCGATTCATTTTCTCCGTCGCCAAATATATTGAATGTAATTGCCGGTTTATGCTCTTGGTTAAAGCGGTTAACGCAATCGATAATAAACTCGACATTTTTAAGCTTAATTAGCCTACCAGCGAAAACCAAAGTTAATGCTAATGCTTCGTTTGGCAACTTAACATTGGCAGGCTGGCTAGGCTCGTTACCCAGCATCTGCGGTACACCGTTACGTACGATCTTGGTTGGAAACGGCAATGTGTTTTGAACACTCTGAGATACTACGGCTCTGTTTGGGATCATCCGCAATGCCAAGAAATGCAGTGGCGTGTAGGTTATCGTTTTGAACCAAGGATACTCCATCTGGTAGCTTAGCTTTATATCACAATGGATAGTTGTGACTCGAAGGCTTGGTATCCACATAGCGATTAACGCCGAGACAATATCGGGTATCAAACCATGGCTGTGCACTACCTCAATATTTTCGGCTTTTACATATTTAACTAATCGTCTAATTGCTCGGAAATTAACCCCACCAAGCGGTAGATAATTAACATGCTTTGATAACAAATTGTCATGGCTGTCATCTTTGCCCAAAAATGTAGCGATTGTTATGTCATGAGCTGTCATTTCTGGATGTGAAATTAACGCGACGACGACATTTGAAGGGCCAGAATTAACTAGTTTGGGAAGGAGATAAAGAATGCGCATATTCGTTACTTCAACCCTTGTGTGAAGGCAATAAAATCACATTGTTGTGCGGGTGATATTTTTCGCGCAAAGCTACATTGAGCGGCGATCGCTTTATCTATATCGCCCATGGAAAACAGCTGTAGGGTTTTACTTTCATCTTGATAGCCCCAATCAATGAAATGCAAACCTTGTTTTAATGACGATTGCTCGTAGTCAAAAATAATCTGTTCAACAAAAGGGCTATTTGCTGCTACCGTTTGTATAGCCTTTTCATCTGGGGCGTGCATTAGTTTAAATTGGCGATTTATCTTAGGGTCAGCCAGTTGCTCGCTAACATAGCTGGCGAGAGCTTTCGTCATTCCCCACCATTGTGAGCCTTTAACATAAAGCGAATAAGTGAAATACGACTTAGCTTTCAGCGGAAACCGAGCGATAAACTTGTTAGCTAGTAACATCGCATAAATACGCCAACGTTGTTGGGTGAGGTAGGCTTCCCCTGGGTTTGTGAGCCATGATTGATAATGATGGCGATGAAAAAACTCGGAAAATAGTGCTTTATGTTGCTCATGATTACTGCAACTGAATTCGCTAATATCGGCTGCTTTTGTGGCTACTGGAGAAGAAATACACTGCCACTGACTAAAATAACTGTGTCCATGAATTAGTTTTGTTTTCAGCTCCGCTTTAGACAAAAGGGGGACGTCAGCGCCACTGATTAAAATGAAGTAGTCGAAAGAATCTGCAGCTAATGCCTGATTTAATAGTGCCAAGCTAGCTTCTACGATTTGGTATGTACCCCAGCGAGAAGCTAGACGCTTATTGCGAGGTATTAAAATAACTTTGTTATTCGAGTTAAGAGGAGACTCATTGGTTACTCGAGCATCGATGTGAACAAACAATTGATCACCGTCACTGCTGTAGTAATCTGCGAGCTTGTCTAAGTACTCAAAATTATTATGTGCCAAACATAGAAAGGCTATTTTTACTTGCATTAATAGAGTACGAACTGCATACGTGTGTTTATAATATTCAGGCAGACTAACACTTTTCACTTTTATTTGTCATATATTTCCACCGTTGGAGTAAATAGGTTAATGTTAGCTGTGTTAACATTTGGTTTACGTTTTAATGACATTGCAAATAGTGCTAAAACAACGTTAAGACCAGACTAAAACCAAGTTAAAAAATAGTAGTGAAGTAATATCGGTATATGAAACGAGCAGTAGTAAATATAGGTTGGCTACTATTAGATAAGTTTATGCGACTGAGCATTGGGTTACTCATCACAATGTGGCTCGCACAATATCTTGGGCCTACACAATTCGGGCAGATGAACTTTGTTACCTCGGTCGTCGCTATTTTTGCTGTCTTTGCTACGTTAGGGTTAAAGGGAGTCGTCGTTAAAGAACTCGTTAATCAGCCTACAACCACTTTTAATGTTCTTGGTAGTGCCTTTTTACTCAAGGTGCTAGGTGCATTAGTGACTTATGCATTACTCATTGCCTTTAGTTTTTTCGTCTTGCCGTCAACTGTTGAAACGAAATGGTTTATCGCCATTGTCGGCGTCAGCATCTTATTTAAAACTAGTGAAGTTGTGAGCTTTTACTTTGAAGCGAAAGTAGAGTCAAAATACGTGGTTTGGGTTGAAAACTGCGCTTTCGTGATAGCGAGTGGTATAAAATTGGGGCTGCTGTGGTTTGAAGCTCCGCTCATTGCTTTCTTTATTGCAATCGTTGTCGAGGCTTTGTTGATGGCGGTTGCGCTGTTGTTCATTTACCAGCGGCAGGTATCCTCGTTGATGAATTGGCAGGCGACTAAACGACAAATGTCTTCTTTGTTATCCCAGAGTTGGCCACTTGTTATCTCTTCTGCTGCATGGGTTGTGTATACCCGTGTGGATCAGGTGATGTTAGGTACTATGCTAGATGCACAAGCCGTGGGACTATATGCGGCGGCGGTTAGATTGACAGAAATAGCTAATATTGTGCCTATGATTATTACCTTCTCGATGGTGCCGCTGATCATGCCACTAAGAGCTGATAACAAGGATTTGTATCAAACTAAATTTCAACAAGTGTATGACCTTGCTGTTGGATTAATGATTTTGGGTGCAGTATTAACCCTCTTTATTGCAACTGATGTAGTGGGCATTCTTTATGGCGATGCTTATGCAGCCAGTGCTTCTGTTTTGAAGATCCACGTTTGGACTTGTGTGTTTATTGCGATGGCGACGGTGAGTGGTAAATACTTGCTTAATGAAGGTCTGCAAAAGATTACGATGCAGCGACACCTGTTCGGTGTATGCCTGAACATCCCGATGAATTATGTAGCGATTCCTTTATATGGAATTGAAGGTGCTGCAGGCACTAGCTTGATTTCACTGGCGATATCGAATTATCTGTTTGATGCATTTTCGTCATGTACCAGACTTTGTTTTATTCAAAAATCTAAAAGTCTTTTAATTGTTGGGGGATTGGAGACGCTTTGGAAACGGTTACGCACATGAAGAATTCACTTTCCGATTATATAGCCGGAAGGCTTTGTTACTCTGAGACTGGAGAAGTGTTTTGCAGCAACTTTCAAAGCGAGTTGCAATTGGTTCTCTGTCGAGCAAAATCGGTAGCGACAATAAAGCAAGCTCTTACTCAGGCATATACAATAAAAGCGACCGTTTCACTTGATTGGCAGTCACAACTCATCGCCAAGCATCTTACGCGTTTGAATATTGAATTTGACCCAACTGAAGATTGGATAACGTCATTTGATGAGGAGCTTTTTCTCATCATCTACCAAGTCGATGATGGTGAATATATCAAAGCTAAGGATAAGCAGTTTGGCTATCAACTTATGCAGGCAGACAATCTGGTCTCGACACTTACCAAACATAGCCTTAGTTATACTCGCTCTATCGATGAATTCTTTTACACCTGTTGCTTAGCGACGGGATATAAACTGCTCATTGAGATTTTGTCCCTTTCTGAAGGGCAAAGTGGAGACTATCAAGTAGGCGATCTAGCCGGCACTCATGGCTGGTCTAGCTTTCGAGAGATGTTTGAGGTGCTCAATGTTTGTTCAGACTGGCTGGTAATGCGCAATGCTGAATTTCTACCCGATGACTTTTGGGGCAACGATAAAGATGTCGACGTGTTGTGCAGTGAATTGCCTTTATTTACGTTAGCGGCGAATGCAAAAAAGAAAGGAAACGGCGAGGCGAATTATCAGGTGCAAGTTGCTGATAAATGGGTAGATGTAGACATTCACATTGTTGGCGACAATTATTATGATGCTAGTTGGCAGCGAGATATGCTGAAAACTAAAGTGGTAAATGATGATGTACCTCGTTTATGTCCAGAACATGATTTTTACAGCTTGTTCTATCATGCACGCGTTCATAAGCCGCAAGTTAAAGCGGTTTATATTGAGAGGTTACGCTCAATGGCTGAGCAATTATCAATTCAATATCCGCCTCAAGCATTGCAAAATAATAGAGAGAGTGCCCAATTTATTGATGCTTTTTTATCGAATAATCAATATTTTATTACTTATCCGAATGACTATGCATGCTATGAAAGTCTCAATCTAGCTGTGCTCAACAAAAGTACTCAAGTCAGTAACCAACACGTGCCGATGAGTTTTGTTATACGAAAAAATGCTCATGCTTTGTTTATCTGGGGTTGTAAATTAGCGCCTCGTGGTTTGAAAGACACGATAAAAAGGTTGATGTAAGGTGGCACAATTGATTGAAAATAATCAGGAATCTTATATCGATATGGATAGCTTGTCACAACAAGTTGATGCTGATGTGATGGCGCAACTTGGCAATGAGCTATCACCCGACATGGTGAAACAGGCTGTTCCTTCCATGTCTCACAATCGATTCGATGTCGCTTTGAAGTTGTATTTCTTAGAGGGACTGATGGAGGTAGAATGCTCAGAGTTCCGTCGTGCTTGTTATCGTGAGCATATTCGTGCATTTTCTGATGGTACGTTTTCCGAACCTAACAATCCTGAGAAAAACACGTACGCTGACTTTGAACAAACATTTGTTGAACTATACGACAATATCAAGGAGCAGGGCTTTAATCCTCGTCAGAGCCTTATTCCGTTGGCAAAAGATGGCAGCATACTAAATGGCGCACACCGCACCGCGGTTTCGATTCTGCTGGCACGAGACACAAGCGTATTGCAAACGTCTTTGCCCAGCAGAGATTTTGGCTACCAATACTTCAAGCACAGAGGAATAACGCCCGCCATGCTTGACCGAGCAGCTCAAACATTTATCGATTATGACGATAAGAGCTTTTTAGCGTTTGTTTGGCCAGCAGCGCAAGGCCACGAACAAGCCATTCAGGACCTATTGCCAAAACTTGTTTATAGCACCACCGTCTCGCTTGATTACAACGGGGCGCACAATATACTCGCCCAGGCATACAGCAAAGAACCTTGGTTAGGAGCCGAAGCAGATAATTACCCAGGTATTAAAAATAAGCTAGTACAATGTTTCCCTAGGTTTGACGATGTAAGGGTATATTTATTTCGAGCAGAGAGCCTTGAAGATGTATTGGTAATTAAAGAGCAAGTAAGAGCGGTTTTTAACATTGGCAAACATGCCATTCACATTACTGATACCAAAGAAGAAGCAATTCGTTTGGGAGAGTTGGTTTTTAATGCCAATGCACGACACTTTCTGAGTCATGCCAAACCAAGAGCATTCGCTTCAATAGCATTGCAAAAAGACGAGGTCAAAAAAACCAAGCAGTTACTAGATGAACAGGTTAGCCTGCATATCTATGGCTTAAAAGCATTGGAACATCAGGAAAATAATGACTTCCTAGCGGATTTAGATGTGATTTCCGCACTCACGAAAATTCCTCCTCACGAGTTAAACGACAACCCTGATCATTTCTTTTTTTACAATGGAATGAAGTTGATGAGCCTTACATTAGTTGAGCGGATATTGAAGTTGAGAGACACTGAGCAGGATCAGCGGATGCTGCAATTAGTGCAACCTTTAATGAAGGGTAAGCAATACGGTAAATATCTAGATCAAGTGAAGAGTCGCTTTTACATTTTTAAGCTAAGCACAGTTATTAATATCAAGGTATTTGTCGCGGATATATTAAGAAAGCTTGGCCTATTTCATATTATAAAACGGCTTCTTGGGCGCTCGTAAACTATCGATAAACAGTCTTTGAAAGATGTTACGACCTATTTAGCCTTTTCCGACGACTATTATGACTTTCAACCTATTTAATTTAATCGATTAATCAATTAGGTGGAGTTTATGGCAGCGGAAGAGAGTACAGCATTTAGTGTCGATAAAGTTGAGCACTATTTTCAGATGATGGGAGAAATGGCGTTAGGGTTTGGGACCAAATTACTACTTGCCATTATTGTTTGGATTATTGGTGCATGGATTATTCGACGTATCGTCAATTTAGTTGATTTGGCGATGACTAAGAAGAAAGTTGAAGTCACACTACATCAATTCTTACTGAGCTTTATTAATATTTTATTTAAAGCCATTCTAATTATTATCTTTGCGTCGATGATTGGTGTTGAAACCGCCTCACTTATCGCCATGTTAGGTGCAGCAGGTCTCGCTGTTGGTTTAGCTCTTCAGGGGAGTTTGGCCAATTTCGCAGGCGGTATATTGATTCTCTTTTTCAAACCGTTAAAAGCGGGCGATGTTATTGATGCACAAGGGTATGTTGGTATTGTTCAAGAGATTCAAATTTTCAACACCATTTTAAGAACCTAAGACAATCAACGTGTGATTATTCCAGATGGGCTGTTATCTAATGGTGCGTGAAGAATTTATTTATCGAGAAAACGCGCCGTGTTGACATGACATTTGGCATCAGTTTCGGAGACGACGTGCTCGCTGCGAAGGCAGTTTCACAAGAAGTGATGGATACTGATGACAGAGTGTTGAAGGAGCCTAGCGTCGACATTTTTGTCTCTGCGCATGCTGATAGCTCGGTTAACTTTGTCGTACGCCCATGGGTTGACTCCAACAACTACTGGCCAGTTTATTTTGATACCCATGAAAGAGTAAAAATTGCATTTGATAAAGCAGGCATCACAATTCCATTCCCTCTACGGGATGTTCATATCATTCAATCGAATGGTGGGTCAGGTGAGGCAGCTTAGTTGCCATTACTATAGGTAGTTAGCTACTGGCGAAAAATTTTTTAGGGGCTTTTTATACTTTAGTATCTACTTTAGCCCCTAGTTTTTCGTTTTCCCAAAAGGAAAACGCTTGGCTTACAGTAGCTGAGAACCAGTATTTATCGGTTGTAGAGCGCTGTTTTTTAGAACATAGTAGCCTTTGTGAAATATTTGTTTTCTTAAAGTGGTCTAAACGGACTGTTTATAAGTAATAAATAAAAGTATTGAGATTCATTCGCATTAGCAAGTTTATTTGTGCTAGTATCGAACACAATCTTTACGCTTGTAAAAAAAAAGTTAATCAAATAACACTAAGGTTCTTGCAACAATGAAAAAATCCATAATTACTTCAGCAATACTTGCTTCTTTGACTCTTTCTGCCTGTGGCGGCAGCAGCGGTAGTTCTGATGACGATGTTGTTACTCCACAGCCACCAGCTAATACAGCACCTACAGATATCAGTCTTGACGTAATGAGTGTTGATGAAAATGCAGCTGGCGCAACTATTGGTACATTATCAGCAACTGATGCTGAAGGTGGCGCAATGACATTCACAGTTGATAGCGACATGTTTGCTGTTGATGGCGATCAGTTATCATTAGCTGCTGAATACAGTGCAAACTATGAAGATGCGAGCTCTCTTACTGTAAATGTAACAGTAGCAGATGCGGATGGCGCGACGTTCTCTAAAGAATTAACCATTGATGTTAACGACTTATTAGATACATACAGCTTCGCGAGTAAGTTTGAAGATGGTGCATCAAGTGTTTCTTACACTGGCCAAATCGCACGTCATGTTCTAATTGCAGAACTAAACAACTTCATCTCTAACCTTGAAACTTGGTTAGATGCAAACAACTCAGCAACAAAAGACGATGTATTAGCAGAATTAAACAAACGTTACTTTGTTGGTGAAGACATTTACCCAGATGTTGAAGGTAATGACGCATTAACAGCTGAGCACGAACAGCTACGTCAAGACATGTACGACAGCTTAGCAATTACTTTTGCTGATGCTGAGCAAACGATGGTTGCAGACATTTCTTCTTCATACAAAAACATCCATGAAAAAATCGCTGGTAACGATGCTTCAGGTCAAGACATTGACTGGTTAGACGGCAACTTCGCAGGTTGGGCTAACAAAGGCGACTACACACCAGAGTCTCTAGTACTTGAATGGTTCGACATGCTTGCTGACCAAGCGGTAGCTTACAATGCGGGTACTGAAATGGATTCAGTATATGTGACAGCTGAAGGCTTAGACCTTAAGCAACTTATTCAAAAGCACTTACTTATGTCAGTTGCTTTCTCGCAATCAGCAGGTGACTACCTAGGTAACGATTACGAGGGTAAAGGTTTAACGACTGATAACATCAGTGCAGTTTCTGGTAAAGCATACTCAAATCTTGAGCACCAATTTGATGAAGGTTTTGGTTACTTTGGCGCACCAGTAAACTACCTTGAGTACACAGATGAAGAGATTGCTATCAAGGGCGGTCGCGACGAGTTCCAAGGCAAGAACGACTTCGATGGCAATGGTACAATTAACCTAGTTTCTGAATACGTATTCGGTGCATCTTCAAATGCTGCTAAGCGCGATCGTGGTGCGACAGTAGCAACTGACATGACATCTGACATCATGAACGCTTTCCTTGAAGGTCGTAAGATCATCAATGATGCAGCTGGCATGGCGTTGACTGACGAGGAAATGACAGCGCTTCAAGCACAGCGTGACATTGCAATTCTAGGTTGGGAAAAAGCAATTGCAGCAACTGTTGTTCACTACATTAACGATAGCGTTGCAGACTTGAACAATGTTGGTACAGCTGACTTTAGCCTAACTGACTTGGCAAAACACTGGTCAGAAATGAAAGGTTTCGGTTTGGGTCTACAATTCAGCCCATTCTCTCCATTCTACGATGCAGCAAATGCAGGCAAATTTGAAGAAGTTCACACTTTATTCAAAGATGCGCCAGTATTTGATGAGTCTGCACCAGCAGATGTAACTGACTACATTGCAGATTTATTAGCTGCACGTGATATTCTTCAGGAAGTTTATGGCTTCGATGCTGAGAATGTTGCAAACTGGTAAGCCTTACCAGTAAGGTAACTTGAAAAAGCTTGGACTCTGAAGAGTCCAGGCTTTCTTTGATTTTAAGGGTACGTTAATTTATGTTTTCGCATTTTAGAAAAACACCAATTGCAATCGCGCTAAGCACTTTAATTTTAGTGGGTTGTGGGGAATCGACTGACGCTACATTTGGCCCTGATTATGACACTGGCAATCAGGTAGACACTGAGTTTAACGAACAAGCGCTCGTCAATAATATTGCTACAAATATTATTACGCCGTTATTCGCAACGTTCAAAAACGTTGTTGACGTTCAATACGCACAAGTTGGAGCATACTGCTCAGCGGTTAAGGCAGGGTCCGTAGGTTCCTCCTTAGATGACGCAAAAGCAAGTTGGCGAGATACAATGCTAGTTTGGCAACAAGCTGAAATGATGCAAGTTGAACCGTTGATCGAAAATGATGGAAAGCTACGTAATGACATTTACTCTTGGCCAGACGTTTTCACCTGCGGTGTTGACCAAGACACCTTGTACTTTATGGATGGTGAATTTAACGGACAGCCATACGATATTGAAAGCCGTCGAGCTAATCGGAAAGGCTTGTACGCGCTTGAATACTTGCTATTTAACGAATCTACCGGTCACAGCTGCCAAGTAGTAGAACCTTATGGCTGGAGTGACTTAACACCTGAGCGGGTGGTTGAAGCACGTTGTGAATATGCGACAGAGGTAGCGCGAGCGTTGACCGATAATGCACAACAACTGGAAGATGGCTGGGCAACATTCTCTAGCGAACTCATGGCTGCTGGTCAAGAAGGTAGTCAGTTTGCTTCAATTCACGATGCTGTAAACCACTTGTCTGATACGATGTTTTACTTAGATTCAATTTCAAAGGATGCCAAGCTTGCAACGCCACTTGGCTTGGTGGCGAATACATGTGGCAGTCAGGCATGTCCTGAAGATGTAGAATCAAGATTTGCCAATCACTCTGTAGAAAACTTAATTCAAAATTTACAGGGGTTTAATCAGCTCTTTACGGGCGGTGATGAAGAGCAAAGCGTTGGCTTTGTTGATTATCTTAATTTCGTAGGTGATACAGAGACTGCAGAAACTATGTCTGCAGCGATTAGTACTGCGATCACTCAGCTACAAGCTTACCAAAGCACACTTGCTGATACGTTAGCTAATAATGAAGCTGATGTTGAGCAAACACACGCCAATGTAAAAGCCGTTACTGATAAATTAAAAACAGACTTTATTCAAAGTCTTGCGTTAGAACTGCCACAAACTTCAGCGGGAGATAATGACTAATGAATAGCATTAATACACCATTTTCTAAATCATTAGTCGCTCTTTCGCTAGCAGCAATTATCTCTCCAGTATCAGCAGATACGGTCACTAACGACGATGCCCAATATTACGAACGCATCCAAATTGTTGGTCAAGACGATAAGCTTAGAACAGAAGCCGGTTCAACTACCTTTATTGGCGAGACTGAACTGGAAAAGTTTAAATTTGACGATATAAACCGTGTTTTATACAGCGTACCAGGCGTTAATATTCGCGAAGAAGATGGGTATGGCTTACGCCCTAACATTGGCTTCCGTGGTGCTACACCTGAGCGTAGTAAGAAAATTACTGTAATGGAAGACGGTGTCCTGATTGGTCCTGCGCCATACTCAGCGCCAGCTGCTTACTATTTCCCTATGATGGGAAAAATGACGTCATTGGAAGTATTTAAAGGACCTGCAGCAATTAAATATGGTCCAAATACTGTCGCAGGTGCCTTGAATATGACGACTCGACATATTCCTACAGCACAAGAAGGACAGCTGGATTTAGCGGTTGGTACTGATGGCTTTGGTAAAGCAGAGGCATATTTCGGTAACACCAACGGTAAATTTGGCTACTTAGTCGAAGGTATTCATATTGAGTCTGATGGCTATAAAGAGCTTGACGGTGATGGTGACACTGGCTTCGATAAAAACGATATAATGGTGAAGTTTAACTATGACTTATCGAATAGAGACTTTGACCAAATTGTCGAATTTAAGTATTCATATGCTGACGAATTGTCTGATGAAACTTATCTTGGCCTAACCGATAGCGATTTTACAGAGAATGAAAACCGCCGCTATGCTGCTAGCCAAAAAGATCGCATGGACTGGGAGCACACCACTGCAATGTTCACGCACTTTATTGGCAACGATACCTTCGACGTGACAACAAGAATTTATCGCAATGACTTTGAACGTTCGTGGTTCAAAATCAACGGTTTTAAATCGTTTGGTGGTGTGAATTCTGATCTTCAAGACATTTTAGCTAACCCTGATTCTGAGACCAATGCTCGCTTCCTTAGTATTCTTAAGGGCGATCAGGATACCGTACAGGAATATGAAAAAATTATTCTTGGTGATAACTATCGTGAGTATTTCTCTCAAGGTATTCAATCTGAGCTCTATTACAACCTGGAATTGGCTGGCTACAAACACAAGCTGAATGCTGGCTTCAGATACCACGAAGATGAAATTAAACGTCGCCACACGGAAGACAGCTTTTTCATGCAAAGTGGCTCATTAGTTAGTGATGGTGCGGATCAAGTTGCCACGACGACTAACAGAGAACAGACGGATGCATTAGCAGTCTTCATCAAAGATACCATTTACATCAACGATTTTGAGGTAACAGCAGGTATTCGTGGTGAGTTCATTGACGGCACTTATCAAAATGAAGTACGGGGTAAAGAAGGCGATTACTTAAAGAAAGAAACCGACATTTGGTTACCAAGTTTGAGTGTTTTTTATAAGTACTCAGATAACCTTGGCTTCTTTGCAGGCGTTCACGAAGGCTTTATTCCTACTAGCCCAGCTGAGAGCTCGGATGTTGAAATCGAGAATAGTATTAACTATGAAGTAGGTGGCCGTTATCACAACCAAGGCACTAATGTAGAGGTTGTCGCCTTTTTTAATGATGTCGAAAACTTAAAAGAGAGCTGCTCTTTCTCAGCATCTGGCGGTGAAGGCTGTCGCTTAGATGAAGAGTTTAACAGTGGTGAGGCCTCGGTCTACGGCTTAGAATTCACGGCTAATCATACATTCAATACAGACGTTGGCTTAGATGTGCCAGTTTCTGCGACTTATACTTATACCAAGGGTGAATTTGATACGAGCTTCGTTTCTGATTTCCCGATGTGGGGTGTTGTAGAATCAGGTGATGTGTTGCCGTATCTACCAGAGAATCAATTTACGTTAAGCGTTGGATTGGCCAGTGACAAATGGGACGTCAACCTAATCGCTCGCTACATTGACGAAATGTCAGAGGCATCGGGTGAAGGCGTACTATTGTCAGGTGTGACGACTGAGTCTTTAACGGTTGTTGATATGTCTGCTAGCTATGATTTGGATAACTGGGGTGTTGTTTACGTGAAGCTAGACAATGTACTCGACGATCAAGAAATTGTTAGTCGCCGTCCATACGGTGCTCGTCCTAGTAAACCACAACAAGCAGTGATCGGTTATCAATATAGCTTTTAGTCACATGCGGAAAACGCAACTGCGATGACAGCGAGCTGTCGTTTTGTGGTAAAATAAAAAACAGCGCTGGAAAGCTTTTTCAGCGCTGTTTTCGTATTATCTGACTTGAAAGTCGAATCCATTGGTTTTAGTGAATAAGCAGCATGTTTGAGTTTTTTACAGCTAATTTAAACGAACTTTTTAACTACTTGTTTGATGCTAATAAGCGCATCTACTGGGGTTATATCGTGTCGTCTATTACGCTCGCTGCTATTGTCTTTTGGCGTGTTGCCAAGCAAAAACAACAGTCGCCATTGGCTGAGCCTCACTATGATCAAGAGGTAATGCAAAACAAACCTGTATGGCGTCGTTTTTGGCACTTTCTATTTCCTGCTTCTATTTACTTTAGCCAGTCTGCCCGTAACGATTACGCACTGTTTGTCGTTAACAAGTTGATCAAAGCATCATTATTCCCGCTTGTTATTATTACCATGGTGCCTATTGCTTTGGGCTTTTCCAGTACATTGGAAGCGATATTTGGTGTGATGGAACATATTCAATTATCAGCAACATCGACTATGTTGGTGTTCACTATCCTGCTGTTTATCGTTGACGATTTTACACGATTTTTGCTGCACTATATTCTTCACAAAGTCCCGTTTCTTTGGGAGTTTCATAAGGTTCATCACTCGGCAAAAGTGCTGACCCCTTTCACTATTTATCGTTCGCACCCTGTAGAAAGTTACCTGTACGCCTGTCGAATGGCGTTAACACAGGGGACTGTAGTTGGCTTTTGCTACTACTTCTTTGGGCCAACACTTAAGATGATGGATATCGTTGGTGCTAATTTATTTGTCTTTGCGTTTAATATCATGGGGGCAAACTTGCGCCATAGTCACATTTGGTTAAGTTGGGGCGACAAGGTCGAAAATTGGTTTATTTCACCAGCACAACACCAGGTACATCATAGTGACAGCCCAAAACTTTTTGACGTGAACTTAGGCTCAGCACTGGCGATTTGGGATCGTATGTTTGGTACGTTAGTTAAAGCATCTGTAGTAACCAAACTCTCGATTGGTATTGGTGAACAATACGCTGAACATAAGACTTTGCGCGGTATCTACTTGCAACCGTTTGTGAAATCTGGCCAAGTGTTAATGAATTCTCTTTCGTCGCTGTTTAGCAAGAAAGGAAATAGTCAGAGAAATTCTGAAAGCTAAAAAACCGTCATTTAAACGCAGTTACCCTTGATTGTTTTTTAGTTGCCCCCACTGTTAATAAATCCCCTAAGAAAAGCTGCGCTAGCTAGCAGAAAACAAAGAATAAAATACAGTGCAATATACTCGACAAAAACTCTTCGTACTGGGCATGAAAGACTGTGCGCCACTGATTCTTGCGGCAATTCCTTTTGGCGTAATTTATGGCGCCTTAGGACAATCTACAGCACTATCGTTTTGGGCTGTACTGGCGATGTCTGTTTTTGTTTTTGCAGGCTCTGCACAGTTTATTGCAGTCGGTCTAATTGCAAGTTCTACAAGTTGGCCAATTATCGTATTGACGACATTTTTCGTAAACTTTAGACACATTCTATATTCCGCAAACTTATTGCCACATGTGAAAGATTATGGGCAGAAAGTAAGAGCGCCTATGGCTTTTCTGTTAACTGACGAAAGTTTTGCTGTTGCCAGTAACTATCTGAAATTACACGGTGATAAGCCTAATTTTAATTGGTACTACTTTGGCGCAGCGTTGTTTATGTATCTTAACTGGCAGTTGTGTACGTTAGTAGGGCTATATATAGGTCAAAGTGTGCCTGATATGGCTAACTGGGGGCTTGATATGGCCATGGTAGTTGCCTTTATTGGGATTGTCGTGCCTTGCCTACACAATCGAGCAACATTGGCGTGTGCTCTGGTTGCCGGTGGTTTGTCACTGATTACCTACGACTGGCCTCATAAAACCGGTTTGTTGTTCTCCGCAGTAAGCGCCATTTTGGTTGCAATGCATTTAGAGAAAAAATCAGCGCCAATTGTTGATCAGAATAATGCTAGCCCTATGGATAAAGACCAGCAGGAGAATAAGTCATGAATGAAGTATGGATGTTGCTGGGTATGTTCATCGTTACTTTCGGTGTGCGTTATATTCTATTTGCTTTTGCTGACAATATTGAGTTTCCTGATACCCTCAAACGAGCGCTAAACTATGTGCCTATCGCTGTGTTAACGGCGATAATATTTCCAGCGGTTTTTATGCCCAAAGGCGAGTACTACTTTGCCATAGAAAACCCCTATATTTTCGGTGCAATCGTCGCTGTAGTGGTGAGTGCTTGGAAAAAGCACATGTTGCTAACAGTTGTTAGTGGCCTAGCGGCTTTTGGTGCTTGGAAATACTTATTTGTCTAACACTTGAGTTGAGTTACCTATGATTAACAGCGAATTGCTTGAACTAGAATGGCAAAACTTTGCACCTAGCTGCGAACGCAATAAAGTACCACTGCTAGAGGTACTGTCAGAACTCTCGTTGGCAGAACAGCGGGTTTTAGAGCTAGGTAGCTTATCAGGACAACATGCTTGTTTTATGGCACCTAAGTTAGCCGTCAAAGAGTGGCAAACAAGTGATCTTGCGTATAACTTACCGCCACTTACAGCAAATATTGAACGACATGGCCGGACACTGAACCAAGCGATGTTTCCAAAGCCTTTAGCACTTGAAGTAGGTGAATCATCACATTGGCCTACAGCCCATTACGACGTCATATTTACAGCCAATACGCTGCACATCATGAGTTGGCAGAGTGTCCAGCAACTCTTTAAACATTTACCTCAGGTATGTAAACCCGGTACGCGATTTATGGTTTACGGCCCATTTAAATGCGGTGGAGATTACACAAGTGAGAGTAATGCTGAGTTTGAAATTTGGCTTAAAGAACGTAATTCGCAAAGTGGTATTCGCGACTTTGAAGCAGTTGATGAGTTAGCCTCAAACATTGGTTTTACGCTCAAACAAAACATTGATATGCCAGCGAATAATCAATTACTGGTTTGGGAATTTAATTGACCCTATAGTACAGTTTTTGCGTATAATGGGGTCAGTAATTGTTCCCAAGATCGACCACAATCGCTTACAGGGTGTGTTATGCGTTCTTTGTTTTTATCAGCAGTGTCATCGGTATTACTTTCAGTGAAGTCATGTTTTGTTTTGTTGTTATTGATTTTAACGCAGCAGTCTTATGCACAATCAGCTGCAGATACGTTTACAGAAGAACATAAACGCTGGCTTAAGGAAGAGTTTGCTGAAAAACACCAAGCGATTATTCCTAAGGTTGCTGTCGCTGACATGTTCTATGGCTGCAATGTGGTGAGGAAAACGGATCCGGTACCTTACCAAGTGAGCCAAATTATCACTCAAATGGATAAAGATTTGCTGGCTGAAAAATTAGCTGGCTGTTTGGGTGATGAGACACCGCAATCTGATAGTGCTCTCAACTTTGGCTTAGTGGGGTGTTTTAGTGATCAGTTAGCTAAGTTGCCAAAACAAGAACGCGCAGAAAAGATGGAATTGGTTGAGCGTGCAATTGCTCGTCTCTCGCGTGACGATCGTAAGCGCAGTTTTACCAAGTGCGTGACCGAGCAAGCGATAAAATATATTCAATAGGCGCCTAGCCTCAGATTGTTTTCCTTACAATCGTATTCATTTGAGTCTGGCGCTGATTCTGCAATATTGCTAGTACCGAAATTGTTATTTTCGTAGCCAAACGTTAACGCTATGAGTCCAACGAGTCGTTACTAGGAGTATCCCTTGAACAAATTTATTCTGCTCATTCTGATGAGCCTAGTACCACCTTTGATAGCCGCACTTGAAGTGAGTTCTGGCTCGGTTACAACGATAAAACAGTTTCCTTCCAAGTACGTTTCAACTAGAGATGTGCATGTTTGGTTACCAGAGGGATACCAAGAAGACAAGCGCTATGCTGTGTTGTATATGCACGACGGCCAAATGCTATTCGACGCAAAAACAACATGGAATAAACAAACGTGGGGCGTTGATTAGACGGCTCAGCAACTATTGGATGAAAACAAAGTCATGCCGTTTATCGTCGTTGGTATCAACAATAGCGGTAACACACGACACAGTGACTATTTTCCACAAAAACCGTTCGAGCTACTCGACGAAAAACATCAGAAGCGTTTTTATCAAATGGAACGCAGCGCTAATACATTGCTATTTAGTGAAAAAGTTAGTTCTGATAACTAACCTGAGCTGCGCATAAGAAATTGAACTAAATACCCTTGTGGTGATCAGATCTTTCGACAAAGTGACACAAGATTACTAAGGCAAGGGCATGAATAACTTAGATGCAATTTACGTAGAGGTCGATGATTTTTGTT
>JAKVCY010000022.1 GCA_022448425.1 Thalassotalea sp.
TACCTTTCTACATTTCTACTTTTTCAATACAACAAGATTCATCACGACACTAGAACGAAGCACAATTCTGCTTGGCAAAATGTCTGGATGAGAAATAAATTTCAGCTATTGCTGGCACGGAAAGCCAGCAAAGTTCAGTTAACACATGGAAGTGCTATCTGAACGTTAGCTCGAAAAATTTATTTATAAGAAAGAAAAACATTTTGCAGCAGCGCCATGGGTTCCAAGGGAGCTGCGGCGCGAGCGTTCCCTTGGGTGCCGTCGCCACCGCGACAATATAACTACATGAATAATATTAATATTGTTTTTATCATTACTTTTAAATAGAGTTTGAAGCTCTTTGCATTTTATAAACAGGGCGCATATACGTGACTTATGAATTTTCATGGAATGATGAAATTAACTTTTCTTTAGGAAATAATGAAACCCTACCTTCTGATACTCTTGATAGAGCAAAGTACGCAAAATTTTTAACTAACTACCTTGGAAATCTAGAAAATAAAAATTATGTACTAAACCTAGACTGCGAGTGGGGTGCTGGTAAATCATATTTTTTAAAGCGCTGGTATGAAACTATTAAAAATTTGCACCCAAGTGTTTATGTTGATGTATGGAAACATGATTTCTCAAATGACCCTCTCTTGGCTATTACCACAGCAATAACTACTCAACTTGGCTTTATTGCAAACTCAACTGATGATGAGAACTTCCTATCTGGCGCTGGAGCATTTATTAAAGGAATAGCTCCAGAGCTAGTAAAAGGTATTACAAAAAAAGTCACCGGTATTGATTATGAAAACATGGAATTTAATGGTGATGGAGATAAAACTTTTAGTGATATAGCTGGCGCAGCAACCAAGCAATTAATTAAACAACATGAAGAGCAAGTTAAATCAATAGAACAATTTAAAACAGCTATAGAAGCAAAAGCATCTGCATTAATTCAATACAATATAAAAGATAAAGAGTATCGAAATCCAGTATTCATTTTCATTGACGAACTGGATCGCTGCCGACCTAATTATGCTGTTGAGACATTAGAGATTATCAAACACTTATTTGATATACCTAAAATAGTGTTTATCGTAGCGACTGACACACAAGAGTTACAACACGCAATCAAAGTTTTATATGGTAATAATTTTAGCAGTGCTAGTTATCTAAATAGGTTTTTTCATAGACGGTTCACTCTAGCCCCTCCTAATACGGAAAACTTTTTAATCTCGAGTGACATATTTTCAAATGAGCAACTCGATAGAATTTCTCAAAAAGCAATTTGGCCTAGAATTGAGAATAAACATGAAAGTTTAATATTCCCACTGAGTCAAATATGCCAAGGGCTTAACCTTGAATTACGATCAATAATTCAAATAAGTGAGAGGTTCATGGCTACAATCGTTAACCTAGAAGATAATACACCAGTATTATCTATTTATTTGATGGGACTTTTGGCTCTGTATCATTACAATCTAGATGCATACAAACTCTATAAAACACAAAAAGCGAACAAGTTCGCAAATGAAGCCTTGACTAGCTTTTATTCTCAAATAGGAAATATCACTTTTAGTTGCATAAACCAAAACAATGTGAAAGAACCGATAGTCAAAGGCGATATATCGATTAGAGATATATTTAGTGAGTTTCGAGATATTTCGTCAATGAATAAAACTCAAATAGCTCAAGGCTGTTCTACTTCTAAAAGAAATTTAACTTCAAAGGTAAATAATCACAGAGGTGCTGTTCAAAGTGATTTTGTTAAAGCAGATTACTTTGATTTTTTGAGCCAATTTGAATTTTCTCCAAACTATTTTGACTTAGTAGAAATGGCTGGGCACTTAGGTTAAGGGCAATTAAAAAACCCGCCATTAGGCGGGTTTTTCAAATTACTTTCAAAAAGAAAAGCTGATTACCAACCAGTCTTTTCTTTAAGAGCAACACCGATATCAGCTAATGAACGAACTGTCTTAACACCAGCCGCTTCAAGCGCTTTAAATTTATCGTCAGCAGTACCTTTACCACCAGCGATAATCGCACCAGCGTGACCCATACGCTTACCAGCAGGTGCAGTAACACCAGCGATGTAAGATACTACAGGCTTAGTAACGTTTGCTTTGATGTACTCAGCAGCTTCTTCTTCAGCAGTACCACCGATTTCACCAATCATTACGATTGCTTCAGTTTGTGGGTCGTTTTCGAACATTTCTAAAACGTCGATGAAGTTAGTACCTGGGATTGGGTCACCACCAATACCAACACATGAAGACTGACCGAAACCAGCATCAGTTGTTTGCTTAACTGCTTCGTAAGTTAATGTACCTGAACGAGATACGATACCTACTTTACCTGGCTTATGGATGTGACCTGGCATGATACCGATCTTAGATTCGCCCGGAGTGATAACACCTGGACAGTTAGGACCAATCATGCGAACGCCAGTTTCTTCAAGCTTAACTTTAACGTCAAGCATGTCTAACGTTGGGATACCTTCAGTAATCGTAACGATTAACTCGATACCTGCATCGATAGCTTCTAAGATTGCATCTTTACAGAACGGAGCTGGTACGTAGATAACTGTTGCTGTTGCGCCAGTTGCTTCTACTGCTTCACGTACTGTGTTGAATACTGGAAGACCTAAGTGCTCTTGGCCACCTTTACCTGGTGATACACCACCAACCATTTGCGTACCGTATGCGATAGCTTGCTCTGAGTGGAAAGTACCTTGCCCACCAGTGAAACCTTGACAGATAACTTTAGTATCTTTGTTAATTAATACAGACATTATTTGTCCTCCGCAGCAGCTACTACTTTCTCAGCAGCGTCTTTTAATGATTCAGCAGCGATAACGTTTACGTCAGAGCTTGCTAATACTTCACGGCCCGCTTCAGCGTTTGTACCTTCTAAACGTACAACTACTGGTACTTCAACGCCTACTTCTTTAACTGCAGCGATGATACCTTCAGCGATCATGTCACAACGAACGATACCACCGAAGATGTTAACTAGTACTGCAGATACGTTGTCATCAGATAAGATGATCTTGAATGCTTCTGCTACACGCTCTTTAGTCGCGCCGCCACCAACGTCTAGGAAGTTAGCTGGCTTACCACCGTGAAGGTTTACGATGTCCATTGTACCCATTGCTAGGCCAGCACCGTTAACCATACAACCAACGTTACCGTCTAATGCAACGTAGTTAAGTTCCCACTGTGCCGCATGTGCTTCACGTTCGTCTTCTTGTGAAGGATCGTGCATTTCACGGATTTTTGGCTGACGGTATAAAGCGTTTGAATCAACGCCGATTTTGCCGTCTAGACAGTGAAGGTTACCTTCTTCTGTGATTACAAGAGGGTTGATTTCTAATAAGTCGAAATCATGATCAACAAACATGTTACCTAAGCCCATGAAGATCTTAACGAATTGCTTCATTTGAGTTGGGTTTAAGCCAAGTTTGAAACCTAATTCACGTGCTTGGTAAGCTTGAGGACCTACTAATGGGTCGATCGCTGCTTTGTGAATTAAGTGTGGAGTTTCTTCAGCAACTGTTTCGATGTCAACACCGCCTTCAGTTGATGCCATGAATACAACACGACGAGAACCACGGTCTACTACAGCGCCAAGGTATAATTCGTTAGCGATGTCTGTGCAGCTTTCTACTAAGATTTTAGCAACTGGCTGACCGTTTGCGTCTGTTTGGTAAGTAACTAAGTTTTTACCTAACCAGTGTTGTGCGAATTCTTTAATTTCTTCTTTGGTTTTTACTAGCTTAACACCGCCAGCTTTACCACGGCCACCAGCGTGAACTTGTGCCTTAACAACCCACATATCGCCGCCAATCTTGTCAGCAGCTTCGGCAGCTTCTTGAGGTGTATCGCAAGCGAAACCTTCAGAAACTGGTAAACCATATTCAGCGAATAATTGTTTCGCTTGATACTCATGCAAATTCATGGTGTTTTTCCAATTACTTAATTGAATGGACTTAGCATAATCACCCAGTGGTATTACCAATCGAGCAAATACACTAAACGTTTATAATTGTGCCGTGATTATATAGATAAAACTCAAGGGTTTAAACCCCTTGAATCGAGTTTCATTCGCAATAAAACGGCTGTCAAAATATCTCGCTTGACC